>JAISIS010000043.1 GCA_031261905.1 Burkholderiaceae bacterium | reverse complement strand
ATGCGCATGGAAGTCAACGAAGTCTGGGTTATTGTAACGCGCTTCAGGTTTACGCGCGAAGATGCGTTGAAAACAGAATCCGGAGGCTGATGATGTCCTCACCCACACCCGACAATTATGCTGTAATAGGCAATCCGGTAGCGCACAGCAAATCACCGGATATTCACGCGCTTTTCGCAGGCCAGACGCAGCAGAATATGCAGTACCGCCGCCTGCTTGCGCCCCTGGATGGCTTTAAGGCCGCTGCCAGGCAATTTGCGGCGGAAGGTGGTAAAGGGCTGAATGTCACTGTTCCATTCAAGCAGGATGCATATGCGTTCGCTACGGTGCTGACGCCGCGGGCGCAGGTTGCCGGTGCGGTCAACACCCTGAAATTCGGGGATGGTATGGTGTTGGGCGACAATACGGACGGCAAAGGCCTGATGGTGGATATTCTCGACAACGCAAGGCGCTCCATTGCGGGAGCGCGCGTGCTGTTGCTGGGAGCCGGTGGCGCCGCACGCGGCGTGATCCAGCCCCTGCTGGACGAGCAGCCTGCCAGGCTGGTGATTGCCAATCGCAGTATTCATCGCGCAAAGGAACTTGCCAGTCTGTTTTCGGCGAATATTCCGATTGATGTTTCCTCTTTTTCCGCGCTGAAAGAATCATTCGATATTGTCATCAACGCGACTTCAGCCGGTCTTTCCGGAGAGATGCCGCCTGTTCCGGGCGAGGTGTTCGGGCCGGGTTCGCTGGCGCTGGATATGGTGTATGGCAACGAGATGACGCCTTTTATGCGTTTTGCCGCCGGGTACGGGGCCAGCGTCCGGGATGGTTTCGGGATGCTGGTTGAACAGGCGGCGGAGTCCTTTTTTGTCTGGCGGGGAGTACACCCCGATACGGGGCCGGTATTTTCCGCGCTGAGGCCGCCATCTTAATGAGAACGATTATCGACTGGCTAAAAAGATACCGGTACCGTATTCTTCTTGCGCCACTGGTTCTTTTCTGTCTGATACAACTGTATTACTTTGCCCAGATTGCCTGGTGGATCAAATTCAACCCGGAATCCACCAGCTTCATGCGCCAGCAACTGGAGGTGCTCAGGCAAAAGAATCCCAAAGCCAGACTTAAATACCAATGGGTGCCTTACAACCGGATATCCGGGAATCTTAAGCGGGCGGTCATCGCTTCGGAGGATGCCAATTTCTCCGCGCATGAAGGGGTGGACTGGGAAGCCCTGATGAAAGCCTATGAAAAAAATATCAAGCGTGGCAAGGTTGTAGCGGGAGGCTCCACCATTACACAGCAATTGGCAAAAAACCTTTTCCTTTCCGGCAGCCGCAGTTATTTCCGCAAGCTCCAGGAGCTGATTATCACGTATATGCTGGAATTATTGATGGACAAGGTGCGAATATTCGAGATTTATCTGAATGTGGTTGAATTCGGCAAAGGCATATTCGGCGCGGAAGCGGCGGCCAGGCATTATTACGGTGTTCCGGCAGTCGCGCTGGGACCCGAGCAGGCGGCGCGTCTTGCCGTCATGCTGCCAAATCCGCGTTATTACGGCACCCTTCGGGATTCCGCCTATCTGGCGCACCGTACAGAGGTTATCCTGCAAAGAATGGGGTCGGCTTCCCTGCCGAAAAAAACAGCACCGCCTCCCAGGAAAACGGCATCGCGCAGAAAAAAATAATTGCCCGAAAAGCGCAAAGACTTGCCTCTGCAGGGTGATGTCAGTAAACTTGCCTTTTCCCGCCCGTAACCGGGAGGGTTGTCTTTGTTGAAAGAAAAAACGCGCGGCGGCGGGACAACCGCTGCTGGTTCCCTGTGCGGATAACCGGCGCGGAAAGGCTGTCCAAAAGAGTGCCTCATGATCAATGTGTTCGTATTACAGAATGGCCGCCTGAGCCAGATTCCGATTGATTCCAGAGCGGATCTGGAGAATGTCGCGCCTGTCTGGGTGGATCTGACCGAGCCGACTGATGATGAGCGCCTGTGGGTCAAGAACATTTTCGGCGTGACGATGCCGGACGAGGATGATGTCAAGGATATTGAGGCGTCCGCGCGGTATTACGAGGCGGAAAATGGCGATTTGCATCTCCGCACGGATTTCCGGATTGATGACGAGGAAGGCTCGCAAACCGTAACGGTCGCTTTTATCCTGGCGCGCGGAATGCTCTTTTCTGTGCACCCGGAAGATATCCCGGTGTTTCGCCTGGTGCGGATGCGCGCACGCTCACGTCCCGGTTCCATTACGGATTACAAGGATGTGCTGCTGGATCTTTACGCGACCGACGCGGAATATTCGGCGGATGCGCTGGAAGGCATTTACCGGACGCTGGAAGATGTCAGTATCCGCGTGCTGCAGGAAAATTTTACCGACCAGGAAGCCGCTGCCGCACTGTCGGCTATCGCCAAGGAGGAAGACCTGAACGGGCGTATCCGCCGCAATATGATGGATACGCGGCGCGCTGTCAGCTTTTTGATGCGGGGCCGCCTTCTGGATTCGGAACAGTTCGAGGAAGCACGCCAGATTCTCCGTGATATCGAATCACTGGACGGGCATACCTCGTTTCTGTTTGAAAAAATCAACTTCCTGATGGACGCAACGGTCGGTTTCATTAACATCAACCAGAACAAAATCATCAAGATTTTCTCGGTTGCCAGCGTTGCCTTCCTGCCGCCAACGCTTATTGCCAGCATTTATGGCATGAACTTCCATATACTGCCGGAGTTGTCGTGGGATCTGGGCTATCCTTTCGCGCTGCTCCTGATGCTGGCAAGCGCTATTGCGCCTTTCTGGTATTTCCGCAGGCGCGGCTGGTTGAACTGAGTAACCCGGGCGGCACAAAAAGCGCGGCAGCCGATCAGCCAATATGACGGCGCTGGCGTATGTGAGCCTGCCTGGGCGCGTTTGGCAGTGGATGGTTTCCGGTTTCCTGCCGCGTTTGCAGTGACGCTTTTCCCGCATAATCCTGTTTGATTGTCCCATCGGCCAGAACCTGGTCCGTACCTGTCAGGATCAGCCATTCCCTGACCATAGCCGCCAGCCTGCCAAGCGCGATGCCATGCAGTGTTTTGCCAGTTTCGTAAAGCCAGTCCGAGAGCGCCATGAAGCGCGCAAAAGGCGCATCGGCAAGAATAAGGGCAAGCGTGGCGGAAAAACGCCCTGAATTGGCAATGAGATCCCAGAAGCGGGCAAAACGGGCCAGGCGCTGCATGGTGAGAAAATCCACATCCGCTGTAGAGAGGAGGGTGTAGGGCGGTGACGGATCAAAGACAAGACCAACGGCGTCACGGTGGCGCAGGATGGGCGCGCCGCGCAGCCCTTTCAGCATACCGACCTGTATTTCATGGGGATGCAGTCCGACCAGCCGGTCAAACCCTGCCGCAAAACTTTCCGCCGTTTCTCCGGGCAAACCGATAATCAGGTCGGCATGCAAATGTGCCTGGCTGTGCTTTCTGAGCCAGCGTATGTTTTCTTCGCTTCGGGCATTGTCCTGTCTGCGGCTGATGCGCGCCTGTACCTCCGGGTTGAAGCTCTGGACACCGATTTCCAGTTGCAGGCTACCGACCGGGAATTGGCGGATTGCTTCTTTCAGCGCGTCCGGCAGACGATCAGGAATCACTTCAAAGTGGGCAAATACCGGATCATCCGGCGCGGTACGGAGTTTTTCCAGGAAAAACCCTAGAATACGCAGGCAACTTTCCGTATTCAGATTAAATGTGCGATCCACAAATTTGAAGCTTCTTGCGCCCCGCGAGTACAGTTTTTCCATTTCGGCCAGGAAGCGCGCGGTATCAAATGCCCAGGCGGTTTTATCAAGTGATGAGAGGCAGAATTCACAACGGAAAGGGCAACCGCGCGATGCTTCGACATACAGGGTACGGTTGGCTATATCCTCATCGCTGTACAG
>JAISIS010000198.1 GCA_031261905.1 Burkholderiaceae bacterium | reverse complement strand
CAATCAGGCACTGGCCGGAATACTTTCCGGTGATAGCACCCGAATCTGTTCCGGATGCCGTTGTCGAAGGTTTTGGATGCCGCCTGCCGGATGTCTATGTTTCGGCGATGGTTGCCCGTAGCCAATCGCCCGTCTGGATCAACATGGAATACCTGAGCGCGGAATCCTGGGTGGATGATTGCCATAGGATGGCTTCACCACAGCCTTCTGTCCCGCTGACCAAATATTTTTTCTTCCCCGGTTTTACGGCAAAAACAGGTGGGCTTTTCCGCGAAGCGGATGTGCTGGAGCGGCGCAGGCAATTCCAGCAGGATACCGCCAGGCGGCGCGTCTTCCTGGCGAGCCTGGGTGTGGTCGAGCAGGCGGATTGCCTGTTTTCGCTTTTCTGCTATGAACACGCGCCAATTGCAGGGCTGTTTGAGGCGCTGGCTCGACAGGAAGCAAAGCGCGTGCTGTGCCTGGTGCCTGAAGGTGTAGCGAGCGCATCAGTTTCCGCCTTTTTGCGCCAACCGGCCAGCGTGGGAGCGGTGAGGACAGAAGGTGCGCTGACGGTGCGGGTAATCCCTTTTATGGATCAGGATGATTATGACCAGTTGCTCTGGTCGTGCGATCTGAATTTTGTGCGTGGCGAGGATTCCTTCCTGCGGGCGCAATGGGCGGCTCGGCCCTTTGTCTGGCAGGCTTATCCTCAGGATGAGGCGGCGCATATTCCCAAGATCAATGCCTTTCTTGAACGTTATCTTGCGGGCTTGCCGCCTGATTCTGCGGAATGCGTCGCAAGGGCCTGGCAGGTCTGGAATGCTGTCGGATCGCGGGAAGAGGGCGCAGCGGCGCAGGCATGGTCTGCGTTTTTCGGGAGATTGCACGCATTGACGCGCCACGGTCCGGCATGGGCGGACGCGCTGGGGCAAATGGAAGATTTTGCGTCATCGCTTGTCTGGTTTATTGATCGAATGCGTTAAAATACAGCACTTAACCTAATGCGCTGCATGGCCTTTTGGCTGATGCAGGGATTTTTTTCAGCTTTAACCGACACTTAAATTTTATGAAACAAGCACAAGAAGTACGCGCGGGCAATGTCATCATGGTCAACAATGATCCCATGGTGGTTCTGAAGTCGGAGTTCAGCAAATCCGGTCGGAATGCCTCTGTTTGCAAGATGAAATTGAAAAACCTGCTGACAGGCTCCAACATGGAAGCGGTGTATCGCGCCGATGACAAATTCAGCACGATTGTCCTGGAAAGAAAGCCGGTACATTATTCTTATTATGCTGATCCGCTGTATGTCTGGATGGATGCCGATTACCATCCGTACGAAATCGAGGCGGAAAACATGGGTGATGTCCTCAACTATCTGGAAGACGGCATGGAAGCGGATGCTGTCTTTTATGAAGGCAAGGCCATTTCCGTGGAAATGCCCAATACCGTGGTGCGTGAGGTGGTTTATACCGAGCCTGCCGTCAAGGGCGATACTTCTTCCGGCAAGGTGATGAAATCCGCGAAGATCAGCTCCGGTTTTTCCGTGCAGGTGCCGCTGTTCGTTGATACTGGCGACAAGATTGAAATTGATACCCGCACTGGCGAATACCGCAGCCGCTCCAACAAGTAAGGGAAGTGCGTCAGGGCGACAGCGGCAATCCGGCTGAAACGGTGTTTTGAAAGGGGTGTAAACGATGTCTGTACGCAGTATGACAGGGTATGCCAGTACCTCGACAGAAACCGCTGCCGGATTGCTGACCATTGAACTCAAAAGTGTAAACTCGCGTTACCTTGATTTGCAGTTCCGCATCAATGACGAGTTGCGCGCTTTTGAGCCGCTGCTGCGTGAAGCGATCATGCAGCATGTTTCTCGCGGAAAAATCGAGTGCCGCCTCTTTCTGGCAAAAGAAAAGAAGGCCAGCCTTTCCCTGGCGTTAAACAGCACGCTATTGCAGGAACTGTCGCAGCTTCAGGGCGAGGTGCGTCGCCGTTTCCCTGACGCGCGGCCGCTTACGGTAAGCGATTTGCTGCGCTGGCCGGGTGTGATTGAGGAAGCTGATATCGAGACGGAAACGCTGCAAAAGCAGGTGCTGGGCGCGATGTCCGCAACGATTGGCTCCTTTGCATCCGCGCGCGACAGGGAGGGGCAGGCGCTGACGGCAACACTGCTTGAGAAAGTGGAGGCCATGGAGGCTATCGTGCAGAAAATCACGCCGCTGATCCCGCAGGTCCTTGCGCAGTTCCAGCAGAAATCAGCCGAACGGATGCAGGAGGCGCTCGGACTGGCGCTGACAGGTACAGGTGTTTCCGTACCCGAAAATGACCTCTATGACCGCATCCGGCAGGAAGTGATTCTGTACGGTGCGAAAATTGACGTTTCCGAAGAGCTGTCGCGAATGGCGATCCACCTTGAGGAAACCCGCAACATCCTGAAAAAGGGCGGCCCGGTAGGGAAGCGGCTGGATTTCATGCTTCAGGAATTGAACCGCGAAGCCAACACGCTGGGTTCCAAGGCCACCGTCCGCGAGGTATCCAACGCTTCCATCGACCTGAAACTGCTCATCGAGCAAATACGCGAACAGGTACAGAACCTGGAGTAACCTGCCCTGCAAGTCGTTCCCCGGAAGGCGATCAACATGAAGAAAAAGTACCTGGATGAATTGGCCAGGGAAAACAATGTGCCTGGTTTTGCCGATGATGACCCGGTGAAATTCCCACGGAGGTTTCAGGACAAACGCGATATTGAAATCGTGGCCTTGCTGGCGTCCTGTATAGCCTGGGGGCGCAGGGAGCAAATACTCAAGGCCTGCGAGCGGATGCTGGGTGATGAGTTTATGCGGAACCAGCCGTATGAATTTGTCATGAGCGGCACCTGGCGCGGGATTGATCCCGGAAAGTATACAAAAAACATCCATCGCACCTTTTCCGCATCCGACCTGGTTTACCTGTGCAAGGGTTTGTATGCGTGGTATCAATCCAGCGACAGCCTTGAGGCGTTTTTTATCGGGAAACCCGTTTGGGAAGGAATAGCGGCGCTCAGGGAGCACTTTGCCAGGGCAAACAACGGGGCTTACGTAATATTTATTCCCAACCCGGATACTGCCGCCTGTAAGCGGATGCACCTGATGTTGCGCTGGCTGTGCCGGAGGGATGGCATTGTGGATCTTGGTATATGGGATAGCGTCAACCCATCCGGATTGATGATCCCGCTGGATGTCCGTGTCGCGGCCTCCGCGCGGGACCTGAAGCTAATCGAACGGAAAGCCAACGACCGCAAAACGGTTGAGGCGTTAACCGCCAGGCTGCGCGAATTTAACCCGGACGACCCCGTCAAATACGACTACGCCCTCTTTGCCCACAAACCTGGCGATTTCAAAGCATGTAGTTGTCCCAAGTGAGGCATCAAACGGAGGTCATCTCATAAGAAGAGAAGGCGTAGCCACCAACCATCATACTACCGAAAACTCGTTCTTCACATCAAACGTAACATTTTCTGCCAGCGCCTTCACTGAATCCATCGCCATATCCCACGA
>JAISIS010000176.1 GCA_031261905.1 Burkholderiaceae bacterium | reverse complement strand
GTTAACAGCCTACCTGATCACCGGAAGCCACTCCTGCAAACCATACCTGACGGCGCTCTCTCCCATAGAAGCGCCCAGCTTTTTGAGTACACGATCCGAGAGTTTCTCTTCCTCGGTGTAATCTACGACCATACTGGTTTTCAGGACATCCTTTGCCACGCTGTTTATCGTGCCCAGACCATCAGCCAGGCCCAGTTCAATCGCTTTGGAACCTGTCCATATCAGGACGCTGAAAGTATCATCGGTTTCTTTCAGGCGGCTGCCGCGGCCATCCCTGACAACGGCGATAAATTGCTGGTGCACTTCATCTATAAGGTCCTGCGCGTATTGCTTTTGCTGCGCGTTTTGCTGGCTGAAGGGATCCATGAAGCCTTTGTTCCTGCCGGAGGTCATGAGGCGGCGCTCAACGCCAATCTTGTCAAGCAACCCGGTAAAGCCAAAGCCATTGATCATGACGCCGATGGAGCCTACGATGCTGGCCTTGTCAACGTAAATGTTTTCAGCGGCAGCGGCAATGTAGTAGCCGCCTGAGGCGCACATTTCCTCAACAACGACATGCACCGGCTTCTTCGGATGCAATTTGCGCTGGCGAAGTATCTCATCATGTATCTGTCCGGCCTGCACCGGGCTGCCGCCGGGGCTGTTGATGCGCAGGATGACGCCGACCACGCTCTTTTCGGCAAAGGCTTTTCGCAGCGCCTTGATGACGGTTTCCGCTGATGCCTTGCCATCAGACTGAATCACGCCGCTGATTTTTATCAGCGCGGCATGAGGTTCTACCGGCGCGCTCTCGCTGCCCGAAAAATCAAAATCCCGCGCCATGCCAAAGATGGCCAGCACTATCGCAAGGCCGACAAATTTAAAAAAGATACCCCAGCGGCGTCTGGCGCGCTGCTCTCTCAGGCTGTCGGAGAGCATCTTTTCAATAAGCGTCTTCTCCCACGCGGCATCCGTGCCGGAAAGGGTCTTTGCTTCAACGGCCCCGCCTGTGTTTTCTGTCTGGTTTGCGTTTTCCATCATCTCCCCCCACTCCGTTTCTGCCCTTTCAGGCATTTTGCCTGAGCCATTCATGCAGACTGGCGACAGAATCCGCAGTGTAAAGCGGATTCAGCCGTTTGAGTTCTGCTGCAGGATGCGCGCCATACTGCACGGCAACGCCCGCCGCACCTGCGTTGGAAGCCATCAGCAAATCGTGTGTGGTGTCGCCGATCATGACTGTGCGCCGCATATCTTCGCCCAGTTCCTGTGTAATCTCCTGGAGCATGGCAGGATGCGGCTTGGAAGGCGTTTCATCCACCGTTCGCGTGGCCCGGAAAAATCGACCAGTGCCGGTTTCCCGCAACACACGGTTTAACCCGCTGCGGCTTTTTCCTGTTGCCACAGCCATGGCATACCCGCGCCCGGCAAGATCCTCAAGCATTTCCATCACCCCGTCAAACAGGGTGATCTCCTGTGTGAAACGGGGATAGTAATGCCGGTACTGCTCCGCCATACGCGGGTAGATGGCCGGGTCCGCATCCGGCATGGCGGCTTTCATGGCTTCATTCAGTCCCAGTCCGATTACGTGTGCCGCGGTTTCCCTGTCCGGCATGGGCAGTCCAAGGGTCTGCGCCGAGGCCTGAATGCTTTTGACGATGGCGGCTGTGCTGTCCATGAGCGTGCCATCCCAGTCAAAAACAATCAGGTCAAAATTTTGTTTCGTCATCTTCATTTATCCAGTGGAAAACCATATGCCGGGCGCGGAAAAGAAGCGTCATCCCGTATTTCCGGGCGTATTGTACTCTTTTTATTCCGCGCTTTCTCTGGTCTCAAGGCTTTCCAGATAATGGGCGCATTCCGGAGGAAGCGGCGCGGTAACAGTGATTTCTTCGCCGGTAACGGGATGGGTAAATGAAAGCCGGTAAGCATGGAGAAACATTCGCTTTAACGGTGCTGCGCTCCCGGCTTTCTGCAATTGCCGGTTCAGCTCGAAATCCCCGTATTTGTCATCGCCCGCTATCACATGGCCGCTGGCGGCAAGATGCACCCGTATCTGGTGCGTCCGCCCGGTTTTAAGTTCCGCTTCCAGCAGAGTGAATTTATCATATCTTTCCAGGATATTGAAAACCGTATGCGAGGCTATCCCGTCCGGCTGTACGCGTACCCGGCGCTCGCCATCCGGCGTCAGGTATTTGAAAAGCGGTAATTTGACATGCTGCCGCTGATTTGCCCAGTTCCCCTTGACCAGCGCCTGGTAACGCTTGTCAATATGGCCTTCGCGCATTTGCTCATGTATGCGTTTGAGCGCGGAACGCTTTTTGGCCAGCATCAGAACACCGGATGTTTCGCGATCCAGCCGGTGAACAAGTTCCAGAAAAGTCAGTTCGGGCCGGGAAACGCGAATCTGCTCGATAACGCCAAAAGCCACCCCGGAACCGCCATGAACCGCTATCCCGGCAGGCTTGTTGATGATCAGCAGGCTGTCATCTTCAAACAACACTTCAAACACCGCTTTGGGGATATGCTTTTCGGCACGTTCGGCAACCCTTACAGGCGGCAGGCGGATTGTATCCCCTGCCTTGAGGCGGTAGGTCTGATCCACCCGCCCCTTGTTAACCCGGATTTCACCGGATCGCAGGATGCGGTAGATATGGCTTTTTGGCACGCCCCGGCAATGTTTGAA
>JAISIS010000151.1 GCA_031261905.1 Burkholderiaceae bacterium | reverse complement strand
ACATGCGGATTCGCGCGCGTGAACGGCTGGATGTCCTGCTGGATGCCGAGGGCAGGTATGAAATAGGTCATAATGTGCTGCCGTTTGACGCGTTGAAATTCAAGGACAGCAAGAAATATCCGGAGCGCCTGAAATCGGCGCTTGAGGCAACCAGCGAAACGGACGCGCTTATTGTGCTGGGTGGCGCGATCAAGACGGTGCCGGTCGTGATAGCCTGCTTTGAATTTGAATTCATGGGCGGTTCCATGGGATCGGTTGTGGGAGAGCGCTTTGTCAGAGGCGTACAGGCCGCTATTGAGCAGAAAGTGCCTTTCATTTGCATTACCGCCAGTGGCGGCGCGCGGATGCAGGAGGGCCTGCTGTCACTTATGCAGATGGCAAAGACGAGCGCCATCCTGACCAAACTGGCGGAGAAAGGCTTGCCTTATGTCTCGATTCTGACGGATCCTACGATGGGCGGTGTATCCGCTTCCTTCGCTTTCCTGGGCGATATCGTGATTGCCGAACCCAAGGCGCTGATTGGCTTTGCCGGCCCCAGGGTTATTGAGAACACGGTCCGGGAGAAACTCCCGGAAGGCTTCCAGCGCGCGGAGTTTCTGCTGAAGAAAGGCGCTGTTGATCAGATTGTTGACCGACGCGAGATGCGGGAAGAGCTGTCTCATTTGCTGGCTATTTTGCAGAATCAGCCGATTGAGGCGGTGTCCTGACCGCAAATATGATGGCGCATACGGGTTCCATGTTTCTTTCGCGTTCATTGCGTACCCCGCTTTTGCATGATCGGCGCGTTATTCATGACGAAGACCGGAAGCATTCAGCCGTTTTGCCGAAAGGGATTGTGTGAATCATATTCAGGCCGATACCCTGACAGAATGGCTGGCGGGGATTGAACACCTCCATCCCAGGAATATCGAGATGGGGCTGGAGCGTGTCGGGCTGGTCAGGGATCGCCTCAATATCCGCTTTAATTGCCCTGTCATTACGGTTGGCGGGACGAACGGCAAAGGTTCAACCTGCGCCATGATGCAGGTTATCTGGCAGGAAGCGGGGTACAGGGTAGGGCTTTATTCCTCCCCGCACATACACCACTTTGGCGAGCGTCTCCGGATAAACGGGCAGGCCGTTCCGGAAGAGACGCTCGTCCGTTATTTCAACATCGTTGAGAAGGCGCGCGGTGAGATACCGCTGACCTTTTTTGAATTTACCACGCTGACGATCCTGCAAATTCTGGCGGATGCCGAGCTGGATGTCGTTATCCTGGAAGTGGGGCTGGGCGGTCGCCTGGATGCCGTCAATCTCATGGCCCCGGAAGTGGCGGTCGTCACCAATGTGGATATTGACCATGTGGATTATCTGGGCGATACGCGGGAATTGATCGGCTATGAGAAGGCCGGTATTTTCCGCCGGGACAAAATTGCCGTTTACGGTGATTACGACCCGCCGCGTTCGCTGGTGGCGTATGCCGATGAAGTCGGGGCGGATCTGCGTATTCTGGGCCGGGATTATCAGTCGTTTTGTGAGGAAGATCGCTGGAGCTATGTCGGCCCTTCAAGGCGTTTTGACAATCTGGAACCTCCCTTGTTGCACGGCAATAATCAGATCAAGAATGCCACGAATGCGCTGATGGTGCTGGAAGCCATGCAGGAGACTCTGCCGTTTGACGAACAGGCGGTGCGCGTTGGCTTGTCGCAGGCTTATTTGCCCGGACGTTTCCAGGTGATTCAGCAGACGCCGCTGGTTATCCTGGATGCGGCCCATAATCCCCACGCGGCGGCTGTTCTGGCCGAGAACCTTCGCGGTACCGGCAAATTTAATGCGACTTACGCGGTTTTCGGGGCCATGTCCGACAAGGATATTGGCGGCGTTATCGCGCCGGTAAAAGATGATATTGATTTCTGGCATCTCACCGCCCTGCCGCTTGCGCGGGCGGCTACAACGGAGATGCTGAAGGAAAGACTGATTGCGGCAGGTGTGCGGCCCGACAGGATACGGCTTTTTGATTCGGCGGCATCGGCGCTGGCTGCCGCAAAGATGGATGCGCGGAAAGATGATAGAATAATTGCTTTCGGATCCTTCTGGATTATCACGGGCGTTACCTGAAACAAGAGTTCCGATTTGTTAACATCATAAATTGACTACATGGGCCGGTTTTCCTTATTTAAACAACGCAAACCGGAAGCAGCCAATCCGGATTCGGCGTATGCAGATGGCGGCGGCTTCACGTCCGGCGGCGCTGGCGGGAAGAAACCGGGAGTCCCTCCTGATGCGGATGATCCCATGCTCCCCGAGAAGAAGAAGGCAAGAAGGCGTCTTGTTGGCGCGATCACGATCACGCTGGCGGCAGTTATCGTGATACCAATGATTTTTGATTCCGAACCGCAAACGGTATCGCAGGATATCCTGATTGATATTCCTTCCCGCGACAAGCCTTCCAGGACCCTCTCCAGGGAGACCGCCCGGAAGAAAACAGAAGACAAGACAGTTGCAGCGGTGAGCGCGGATAAACCGTCCGGTGACTCTTCCACTGCGGCTCCGGCCCAAAAGGCGGCGGCATCCAAACCTGCTGAAAGCGCGGCGAAGGATACAGGCAAGGCCGATGGCGCGAAGGCGGACACAAAATCCGCGGCAAAATCCGATGCCAAACAGGAGAAGTCACCCCCTGCAAAGACGGCGACCGCCAAACAGACAGATGCCGCCAAACAGGCGGATCCCATTGGCCAGTTGATTGCACAGCAGAGTGTAAAGAAAGACGAAACGGAGAAACAGGGTAAATATGTTGTCCAGGTCGCTGCGGTATCAACGCAGGACAAGGCCAGAGAATTACAGAACAAGTTGCAAAATGCAGGGTTGAGTTCCTATACACAGAAAGTGTCGCTAAAAGATGGTGGAGAGCGTATCCGGATACGGGTTGGCCCCATGTCCGACAGAAAAGAACTCAACAGCACATGCGCCAAATTAAGCAAGCTGAAGCTGCCATGTACGCTGGTTAACTGACAATGAATGTGAGTGGCTTTACGGCATTTGATTACACCTTGCTGTTTGTGCTGGGGTGCTCGGTCATTATCGGGATCATGCGGGGGTTTCTCCGCGAGGCGATTTCCCTTGCAAGCTGGGTGGTTGCCTTTGTGGTTGCCAGCCGGTATGGCGGCACATTGGCGCCGATGCTGCCGTCCGCGTTGTCCGGTGAAACACTCCGGCTGATAGTTGCTTTTGTGGCGTTGTTTATTGGCGCGAAGATTATCATGATGTTGTTGGCAAAGATCGTTGACGCTTTGGTAAGCGCAGGCGGACTATCAGGGTTGAATCGGGTGCTGGGATGCATTTTCGGGCTGGCGCGCGGTATCCTGATCAGCCTGGTGGTGGTCTTGCTGTGCGGCATGACATCCATCCCGCAGCAGCCATTCTGGAAGAATGCACGCTTCAGCCCGCTGGCTGAGCGGGCGGCGTTGATGACACTTCCGTTTATACCGGGAAGCCTGGCGCGGAATATCAAGTATTAAATACGGTTTTTACCCAAAAGGTTTGTTTTAAGCAAGGAGTCCACGATGTGTGGGATAGTTGGAATAGTTTCACATTCACCTGTCAATCAACTGGTCTATGACGCGTTGCTGTTGTTGCAGCACAGGGGGCAGGATGCCGCCGGCATAGCGACGTTTGACCATCACAAATTTGCCATGCACAAGGCCAACGGCCTGGTGCGAGATGTATTCCGGACACGCAACATGCGGGCGCTTCCCGGCAACGCCGGGATCGGGCATGTGCGCTACCCGACGGCAGGTTCCGCGTCCAGCGAGGAAGAAGCGCAGCCTTTTTATGTCAATGCGCCGTTTGGCATTACGTTTGGGCACAATGGCAACCTGACCAACTGCGAGCAGTTGAAGATCGAAATGTTCAAGAACGATCGCCGCCACATCAATACCAATTCGGATTCCGAAGTGCTGCTGAACGTGCTGGCACACGCTATTGAAGATACCACCACTGGCTATTCGCTGGATCCGGCAGCGCTTTTCAAGGCTGTTTCCGTGGTGCACAAACGGGTTCGTGGCGCGTACGCCGCGGTTGCCCATGTTGCCGATGCCGGTATTCTGGCTTTCCGCGATCCGCATGGCATCCGCCCGCTATGCATCGGTTTTACAGAAACGGAAAAGGGCGCCGAATACATGGTTGCCAGCGAATCCGTTGCGCTGGAGGGGCTGGGTTTCCGTTTCCTGCGTGATGTACTGCCCGGCGAGGCGGTTTTCATTGACTATGACGGTAATCTTTACAACCGTCAGTGCGCGGAAGACGCCAGCCTGAATCCCTGCATCTTCGAATATGTTTACTTTGCCCGTCCCGATTCCCTGATTGACGGAGCATCGGTGTACGCAACCCGCCTCAGGATGGGCGAGCATCTGGCGGACAAGATCAGGCGCGAAATCCCTTCAGGTGATATTGACGTGGTGATGCCTATTCCGGATTCTTCCCGTCCTTCGGCGCTTCAGCTCGCGATGAAGCTGGGTATTGAATATCGGGAAGGCTTCATCAAGAATCGTTACATTGGCCGGACCTTTATCATGCCCGGACAGGAAACGCGCCAGCGTTCGGTGCGGCAAAAGCTGAACGCCATCGGTGCGGAATTCAAGGGCAAAAGCATTCTGCTGGTAGATGATTCCATCGTGCGCGGCACCACCAGCCATGAAATTGTCCAGATGGCGCGGGATGCAGGCGCCATGCGCGTTATTTTTGCCTCTGCCGCGCCACCGGTGAAATAT
>JAISIS010000048.1 GCA_031261905.1 Burkholderiaceae bacterium | reverse complement strand
GCGGGCGGTCTGCCGATGGACGATGTGGCGGAAGGCGATTCCATTGCCGTAAGCGGCGCGTGCATGACGGTGGCAAAAAAACTGCCGGGCGGGTTTGCCGTGGATGTATCGCGCGAGAGCCTGAACCGCACGGAGGGGCTTGACGGCACAAATGAAGTCAATCTGGAAAAAGCCCTCAGGACAGGCGATCTTCTGGGCGGGCATCTGGTATCGGGGCATGTTGACGGGGTTGGCGTTGTCCGGCGTTTCGAGCCGGTTGCGGAATCACGCGAGCTGGTTATAGAAGCTCCCAAAGCGATGGCTAAATACTTCGCCTATAAGGGTTCGGTTGCCGTAAACGGCGTTTCGCTTACGGTGAACCAGGTGGAAGATACGGAGGACGCCTGCCGTTTTTCCATTAACCTGATTCCCCATACGCTGGAAGCGACTACCCTGAAGAACCTGGCGCCGGGCGACAGGGTTAACCTGGAGGCGGATTTGATCGCGCGCTACGTTGAACGTATGCTGTCTCTTGAAAAACGCTGAATGCCCGTACTGAAAAACGAATTTTTTCTGCAGAAATATAGAAATTGGCTGATGGCTTCGGTGCTTTACGAACAGCGGGTGACGAAAACTGTATCATTTTCGCAACGAAAGCACTGAAAATTCTCTGTGTACGGCGCGAATCAGGCGCAAAGCTCATAATTTGCTTTAATATTTTCCCAAGGCTGCCGGTTTTAATAGTCAGGCATTTGGCGGGCGGCCAGAATCAAGTAGCCGTCAAGCAGCAGTTTTTTCTTGCCGCTGTGCCGTAAATACAACAAACCGGCTGGCGGGGTGTCACAAAAATACAACAGTTTTTTGGTTTTTTTGTGATTTTTTGCCTGATTTTGCAGTCCCGGTGATTAATTTGTTGGAAAGTTGGTCACAATATGAGTAAGCTATGACTCATCCGGAAGTTTTAGCAGAATATCTTTACTACGGATTTTCAAACACATCTCTTTAAAGGGAAGAAAAATGAAAAAGACTTTAATCGCATTAGCTGTACTCGGCGCCGCTGCCGGTGTGGCACATGCCCAATCCAACGTGACGGTATACGGTATTATCGATACCGGCTACGTCAAGATGACTGGCAAAGATGCCTACATGGATGAAAACATCAACAGCCGTGTTGGCTTCCGGGGTTCGGAAGATCTGGGCAATGGCCTGAAAGCCATCTTCCAGTTGGAAAAACGTTTCAACGTTGGTGACGGCACGATGAAGGGCGTAGAGTGGGACGGTAACGCCAACATTGGTCTGCAAAGCAATACGTGGGGCAAGATCCGTTTTGGCCGTATGAACGAGCTGACCACGGAAACGCTGCGTAAATTTGACCCGTTCTACCAATACGGTGTTGGCGGTATGCTGCAAAGCTCGCTGCGTTCGGCACGTATTTCGAACACCGCCCGTTACGACTCCCCGAAGTGGGCTGGCTTCAGCTTCGGCCTGTCCTACTCGCTGGGTCAGGGTACCGGTCGTGATGACGCCAACTGGGCTGGTGACGGCAAGCACAACCACGGCAGCTCCTACATTAAGGGCACAACAGAAGGTGTCAAGCGTCGTGATCTGAGCAACGATGGTTACGCGCTCAACCTGTCGTACTACAATGGCCCGTGGATGGCTACCGCCAACTGGAGCCGTCTGGCAGACAGTGGTGACTCCTACAACTGGAATGCCGGTGTGTCGTACAAATTTGGCGGCGCACGCGTGATGCTGGCTTACGAACAGACCCGTGACAAACTGGGTTACTCCGGCTTTGACATGAACGGTGGTGACTCCGCAAACATTGGCCGTGGTGAAAGCAAGTGGAGCGGTGAACCCGGTATGGGTTCCAGCAAACAGCAAAGCGTGTTGCTCGGTCTGGAATGGGACATTGGTCCTGGCCAGTTTGACATTTCCGCGCAATACCTGAAGATGGATGACTACGGTGCGAAGAGCCGCCGTGGCCCCTACAACTTCGACGACGAAGACAAGGCATGGAAAGCTTCTGTAGGTTACACCTACAACCTGTCCAAGCGTACTTCCGTCTATGGTATGGCAGCCTATCTGGATATGGATGGCGACGTGAAGAAAAACACCGGCCTGGCAGGTGTTTATGGTCGTGAAAGCGTTACCGCATTCCAGCTGGGTATGACCCACAAGTTCTGATCGGTCATGCCAATGGTTTGAGAGCGCAGTCTGTATGATGCGCTCCTGAACCGGAAGCGCCAAACAAAAAACGCGTATGGTTTTCATGCGCGTTTTTTTATGCCTGCTTCGGCACGGCAATCATTTTGTCAGTAAAATAATGATCTTTTCATGCCATTGTGGCGCAAGATCAATATAAATCCGGAAAAACAGCCGGATAACAAAACAGAAAAGAGGAAAGCGGCAAGGATGTGCGGTATTGTGGGCGCGCTGGCGGCGCGGGATATTACCCCGGTAATGATAGAGGGGTTAAAACGGCTGGAGTACAGAGGGTATGATTCCTGTGGCATCGCGCTGGTGACTGACGGCAATCTGCGCCGGACGCGCAGTACCGCGCGGGTGACGGATCTGGAAGGCCAGGTAAACGCGTTTGGCCTGACCGGTTTCATGGGCATCGCGCATACCCGCTGGGCAACCCACGGGCCGCCGACCACAGTGAATGCGCATCCTCATTTTTCACGGGAACGCATTGCGCTGGTACATAACGGCATTATCGAAAATTATGCCGAATTGCGTGAAGAACTGATTGCCGCCGGATATGAATTCGCCAGCCAGACCGATACGGAAGTGCTGGCGCACCTGATTGATTCGCTGTATCAGGGAAATTTGCTTGAGGCTGTGCAAAAGGCGGTGGTCCGCTTGACGGGCGCTTTTGCCATTGCCGTGATTTGCCGTGATGAACCCTTGCGCATGGTTGGCGCGCGAAAAGGCTCTCCGCTGGTGCTTGGTCTGGGCGATGGCGAGAATTTTATGGCTTCCGATGCGCTGGCGCTTGCCGGGACAACGGATCGCATTATTTATCTTGAAGATGGCGATATCGCCGATCTGCATGTGGACGAATGCCATATTTATGACGTAAGCGGCAGAACGGTTCTGCGGGAGGTGCGCATTGTTCATGCCCATACGGCGGCGGCGGAGCTTGGCCCCTACCAGCATTACATGCAGAAAGAAATATTCGAGCAGCCGCAGGCGCTGGCGGATACGCTTCAGGGAATAGAGGAATTTGTTCCCCGGCTGTTCGGGGAAGACGCGGAAGCCGTATTCGGGCAGGTTGATTCCATCCTGATTCTGGCTTGCGGCACCAGTTATTATGCCGGGTTGACGGCGAAATACTGGCTGGAAGCCAAGGCGGGTATTCCGGTAAATGTTGAAATCGCCAGCGAATACCGCTATCGCGCCAGTGTGCCCAATCCCCGCACGCTGGTGCTAACCATTACGCAGAGCGGGGAAACTGCGGACACGCTGGCGGCGCTTCGTCATGCGAAAGCACAGGGAATGGAGCATACCCTTACTATATGCAATGTAGCCACTTCCGCTATGGTGCGGGAGTGTGAGCTGGCCTATATTACGCGGGCGGGTGTAGAAATCGGGGTGGCTTCCACCAATGCGTTTACGACACAGCTAGCCGCGCTGTTTTTGCTGACGCTGGTTTTTGCCCGGATGCGCGGCAGGCTGAATCCGCAGGAAGAGGCGAAATATCTGCGCGAACTGCGCCATTTGCCTGCGGCCATTTCCGCCGTGCTGGCGCTGGAGCCGCAGATTATTTCATGGGCCGGGATTTTTTCACGTTACGAGAATGCGCTCTTTCTGGGGCGCGGCATGCATTATCCCATTGCGCTGGAAGGGGCGTTAAAGCTCAAGGAGATTTCTTATATCCACGCGGAGGCTTATCCTGCCGGTGAACTGAAGCACGGCCCGCTGGCGCTGGTGACAGACCATATGCCGGTGGTTACCGTGGCGCCCAGGGATGATATGCTGGAAAAGCTGAAATCCAACATGCAGGAGGTGCGCGCGCGCGGCGGGCAGCTTTTTGTTTTTGCCGATTCGGATACCCATATTTTTTCAGAGCCGGGCATTTATGTTATCCGCCTGCCGGAAAATTACGGGGTGCTTTCCCCCCTGCTGCATGTCGTGGCGCTCCAGTTGCTGGCTTACCACGCGGCGCTGGTTCGGGGAACCGATGTGGACAAACCACGCAATCTGGCCAAATCGGTTACAGTTGAATAAAACCGGGCTTGCCTCTATTGTGTATAGTATATATGTGGCGACATGATTGTCTTCACGGTTGCGCCGGCGTTCAAGGGAGAGTGTAATGAACGAAAACATGGAAAAATTCTGGGCTTTTGTGAATACGAAGCCCGTGCGCCTGGTGCTGGCGGTGATTTGCCTTGCCTTTCTGACACAGGGGATTTACCGGGTTCAGGTGGCGCAGACCGATATGCAGCTTTTTCGCGGGGGCGGCGAGATACTCCTGTGGGGAGGCTGGATGCTGGCCAATATTTTGCGCGCCTATGGCAAAGTGGCGCGCAAGCTGAGCATTGCCGTTAATACCGGCCTGGTGATGGTGCTGGTCAGCATGTTCATGAAATAAACAGGCGGGAGTAGTAAAGATGAGTGAGGTGGCGCTAAAACCGGAAGAGGTGGTCGGTTATACCATCCGTAACAGCCGCTATCTGAATGTGACAAACCATTGCAGCCTGCGCTGCCGTTTTTGTCCCAAATTCAATGGCGAGTGGAGCGTGCGCGACTATAACATGCGCCTTTCACATGCGCCGACGGTTGAGGAACTGGTCGAGGCGGCAGGTAATCCTGCGGATTATGACGAGATTGTTTTTTGCGGCATGGGCGAGGCCACGATGCGCCTGGATGTGCTGCTTGAAACCGCTCGCCGGTTGCGGGAAAAAGGCGCGCGCCTCCGGCTGAATACCAGCGGCGTCGCCAATATTGTTCATGGGCGCGATGTGGCGCCTGACCTGGCGCGCTATATCCGGTCCATCTCTGTTTCACTCAACGCCCAGAATGAAGAAATTTATAACAGGCACTGCCGTCCCGGCCTGCCGGGAACCTATGATTCCATGCTGGAGTTCATCAAAAGCGCCAGGGATGCCGGGGCTGATGTCACGGTGACGGCGATTGACGGCCTGCCGGGCGTGGATATTGCCGCGTGTGAGGCGATTGCGGGAGAGCTTGGCGTAAAGTTCCGCAGGCGGGTGCTGGATGAACTTGCCTGAGTCCGGTCCGCTGGATGAGATTCCCGCTTCGCTGGTGGCTGATATGCAGGCGGTGGACCGCCTGATCCATGAACAGTTGCGTTCGGACGCCGCGCTGGTAACGCAGGTTGGCGAGCATCTGGTCAACGCCGGAGGAAAGCGTATCAGGCCGCTTCTGGTATTGCTGATGGCGCGCGCCCTGAATTATCAGGGGCGGCAGCACCATACCCTGGCGGCGATCATCGAATTTATCCATACCGCATCCCTGCTGCATGATGATGTGGTGGATGAATCCGCGCGGCGGCGCGGGGTGGAGAGCGCCAATGCCCGCTTTGGCAATGCGGCGTCAGTGCTGGTAGGCGATTTTATGCATACCCGCGCCTTTCAGATGATGCTTTCCGTGGGTGACCGGCGCGTCATGGAAATCCTGGCGGAAGCCGCCAACGCCATTGCGGAAGGCGAAGTCATGCAACTGATGAGGGCGCGGCAAAGCGATGTGGACGAAGCCGCCTATTTTCACATGATTGACGCCAAGACGGCCCGCCTGTTTGAGGCCGCCTGTGCGCTTGGCGCGCGGATTGCCGTTCCGGATGTGAACGGCTTTGCGCAGGCGGCGGCGGCTTACGGACGCTCTTTGGGCATCGCTTTTCAGTTGATTGACGATTGCCTGGATTATGCCGGTGAGGCGGCAACGCTGGGCAAGCCCGTCGGCAACGATCTGCGGGAGGGCAAGATGACGCTGCCGCTGATCTGGCTGATGCATCACGGCGCGGTCGGCGAGAAAAACCGGATTCGCGATTACATAGAACATGGCGAAAAAACGCATTTTGAGGAGATTCTGCACTCGGTCAGGCAAAGCGGGGCGCTCTCCTATGTTTCCCGCAGGGCGGAAGAGGCCGCCGGTACCGCAGCCTCGGCCATTGCGCCTTTTCCCGATAGCGTCTGCAAGGACTGTCTGATGCGGCTTACCCGTTTTGCGGTAAGCCGCAGTTATTGACGCGGAACGGCAAAACTTGCCGTTCTTTTATGTTTCCGGGCGCTGAAATCTGGCAAGTTGACCTAGGTCAACAACACTTTTGCCATGGATGCTGCATACTGTTGGAGCACTCTGCACTTTATCAAACAATAACTGAAAAGGGGAACCCTTATGAGTAGCGAGACAGAAGTAGAATTGATTGACAGCTTTTCCATGTTAATTGAAAGTCTCAAGAACAATGGCATCCAGAATATCTATGGTATTCCTGGCATTCCCGTCACGGCGCTGGTTCGTTCGTGGCAGGCGGAAGGCGGGAAATACTTCGGTTGCCGCCATGAGACGAATGCCGCTATGGCTGCTGGTGTAGCGGGTTATCTGACAGGTGTGCCGGGTGTTTGCTTGACCACGCCTGCGCCGGGCTTTCTGAATGGCCTGGCCGGCGCCGCCAACGCCACCACCAACGGCTGGCCGATGATTCTGCTGAGCGGTGCCGCCGGCCGCCGCAATACGGACCTGCAACAGGGCGCTTTCGAAGAAATGGATCAGTTGAATGCCGCACGTCCGCACGTCAAGGCAGCTTACCGTATTAACCATATTTCGGACATTCCTATCGGTATCGCACGCGCTGTACGTACCGCCGTTTCCGGCCGTCCCGGCGCTGTTTATGTTGATCTTTCGCACGAAATGCTCACGGGCACCATGCCTGCCGCTGAAGGCGAAAAACTGTTGTTCAAACCGGTTGATCCCACTCCGAGGCAACTGCCGTGCCCGAACGCCGTCAAGCGTGCGGCCGACCTGCTCAAGAGCGCGAAGAAACCGCTGGTTATCCTGGGTAAAGGCGCCGCCTATGCACAGGTTGACAGCGACATCAAGGCGCTGATCGAAGATACCGGCATTCCGTTCCTGCCGATGTCCATGGCAAAAGGCCTGTTGCCTGACAACCATGCGCAAAACGCAGGCGCTGTTCGCTCCTACGTTCTGCCGGAAGCCGACGTTGTGCTCATCGTTGGCGCACGTCTGAACTGGCTGCTCGCCAATGGCCAGGGCCGCACCTGGGGCAATCAGCTCAAGAAATTCATCCAGATCGATATCCTGCCGCAGGAAATCGACAGCAACGTGCCGATTGCAGCACCGCTGGTTGGTGATATCGCATCCTGTATCGCCGCACTGCGCACCGCGCTCAAGGGTATGCCGAAAGCGCCTGCCGACTGGCTCGCCGGCATTGCCGAGCGTGCTGCCGCCAGCCGCGACAAACTGGCTCCGACTCTGGCCGTCAAGACCGCTCCGGGCATGATGAACTATCGCAACTCCCTGGGCGCCGTTCGTGACGTTCTGGCGAAATATCCCAACACCACCCTGGTTAACGAAGGCGCCAACGCGCTGGATAATGGCCGTATGATCATTGACCAGTACCTGCCGCGCAAACGTATTGACTCCGGCACCTGGGGCATCATGGGTATCGGTATGGGCGCATGTATCGGTGCTGCGGTTGTCACCGGTGAGCCTGTTGTTGCGATTGAAGGCGACAGCGCGTTCGGTTTCAGCGGCATGGATGTTGAAACCATCGTTCGTTACAACCTGCCGGTTACCGTTTGTATCATGAACAACGGCGGTATCTACAAGGGTAACGAAACCAACGCGGGTGGTTACGACGATCCGTCTCCGACTTCCTTCACGCCTGGCATCCGCTACGACAAGATGATCGAAGCTTTCGGCGGCGTCGGCATGAATGCCACCACTCCGGAAGAACTGTCTTCCATGCTGGAAACGGCTATCAAGTCCCGCAAGCCGACCCTGATCAACGTTGTACTGGATCCGGATGCAGGTGTTGAAAGTGGCCGTATCTCTGGTCTGAACATTGAGCGCAAGAAGAAAGCAGCCGCTTGATTAAAGCCCGGAGGGTGCAAAGGTAAAGCCGCAAGCTATACCCGCACCATTCAGCTTTGCTGATAATGCCCCCGGACATTTGTCCGGGGGCATTTCTTTTGGTTAAGGTCCGTAACCGGCGTAAAAAAAACCGGAGGGCAAAGCCCTCCGGTTTTTCCTGGCCTGCGATTGCAGGGGTATCAGGACAAGGCCGATTCAAAAAGGGCCATGATCTTTTTCTGGAAGTGATCGCCATAACGTTCCGTCATGGCGTCCATGTGTCGTCCATATTTAATCAGTTCCAGTTGTTTGGGTTCGTTGGCTTCGGCAAACAGGCGTTCGGACTGGGAGTAAGGCGTGATACTGTCGCCATCGCCGTGGATGATAAGAATCGGAACGGGGAGTTTTGATACATAAGGTCCGGCGCTGTAGATATCATCCTGCTCATATCCATATCCCTCGCCGGGACGTCTGTCGTCAGCCAACAGGGAGTAAGAGTAGAAGGCCGCCTCGGTGACAACCGCCTTTATGCCTTCCGGATTGAGCGTTGCCGCGGCAATCGCCAGTGTTCCGCCAAGGCTTTGCCCGTAGATAAAGATCTTGCCGGGATCAATATCCGTGCGTGAACGGACGTAGTTGATGGCGGCAACAGCGTCTTCCAGAATACCTTTGGGTTCGGCTCTGCCACGGGATTTGCCAAAGCCGCGATAGTCGAAGGCGAAAACGTTATAGCCCTGGTCAGGCAACCAGCCGGCAAAATGCCAGTGCGAACTGATGTTGCCGGAGTTGCTGTGCATATGGATGACAGTGCCTTTGGCGTCTTTGGGGTTTACGTTGACGGCGGGGAGGAACCAGCCATTTAAGCGTGTACCGTCCTCGCTGCTGAAGTAAACGTTTTCATAATCAAGGCCAAAGCGTTCCGGTGTGGTACCGGGGATATTGTCAGGGTAGAAGATACGTTTGTACATAGTGTCGATCAGGAAGTAGTAGTGAAAAACAGCAGCCGGAAGGGTGGCTGCACCGGAAGCCGCCTGCTTTGCCATGACGGGGTAGTCTGGCGATTATATCATTGCCGGGAGCAGAACGCGCAGGGAGTGACGTGTTGGCAGGCATGTGGTGGCCGCTAAAAATGAGGGCGTATGGCGGCCCATACACCGGGGCGATAAAAACAATCCGGGAAAATACGGTTTTCAGGTGAAAAATGCGCTTTCCCGGATAGGCAACAGCGATATTGTTTGCTACAATTGTGCGCCTTTGCGGCAGAACAGAAGTACTGAGGCACGCGTGCGGTATTCTGTAAGAAGACGGGGTGTAGCTTAGCCTGGTAGAGCGCTACGTTCGGGACGTAGAGGCCGGAGGTTCGAATCCTCTCACCCCGACCAATCCTATTGCTGAAACTTCTGGACCTGTTCCCGGATGGCCGGGAGCAGGATTTTTTTATTGATCCAACCATCCAAACGGGGTTTCTATGTTTCATGACGCAATCAGGTTGACCAGCGGGGAAAATCTGCCAATTGAAATGCACAAGGTGCGTATTGTCCAGAAGTTGAATCTTTTGCCTGTCGAAGAGCGGGTAACGGCAATGGCAAACGCGGGATTTAATACCTTTTTGCTGCAAAATCGCGATATTTACATGGATATGCTGACGGATAGCGGCACCAACGCCATGTCTGACCAGCAACTGGCCGCCATGATGGTGGCGGACGACGCGTATGCCGGTTCGGAATCCTTTTACCGTCTTGAAAAAGCCGTTGGCGAGATTTTTAATACCCAATACTTCCTGCCCGCGCACCAGGGCCGTGCGGCGGAGCATATTATTTCGCAGGTGTTCATCAAACAGGGCGACATCGTGCCGATGAATTTCCATTTCACGACAACCAAGGCGCATGTGGAATATGCCGGAGGCGAGGTGGTGGAAGTATTTGCCGACGATGCGCTGGAAGTCAAATCCGGCAAGCCCTTCAAGGGCAATATTGATATTGACAAGCTGAAAGCTCTGATCCGCAGGCACGGCAAGGAAAAAATACCTTATATCCGCCTGGAGGCGGGCACCAACCTGATCGGCGGTCAGCCTTTTTCGATCGAAAACATGCGCGAGGTGCGCAAGGTGGCGGATGAGCACGGCATCATTATCGTGCTGGACGCCAGCCTGATGGGTGAAAATGTGTATTTCATCAAAATGCGCGAACCGGAATTCAGGAACGCGAGCGTCAAGGAAATTTTCCACACCATGTGCGGCCTGGCGGATATTGTGTATTGTTCTTTCCGGAAGCTGGGTTGCGCGCGTGGCGGCGGTATTTCCACCAATAATTCTGAGCTGTACCGGAAAATGCGCGATCTGGTGCCGCTGTTTGAAGGTTTCCTTACCTATGGCGGTACGTCGGTGCGCGAAATTG
Source organism: Burkholderiaceae bacterium (assembly GCA_031261905.1). GTDB lineage: Bacteria > Pseudomonadota > Gammaproteobacteria > Burkholderiales > Burkholderiaceae_D > Oxalobacter. The sequence goes on along the minus strand of JAISIS010000048.1, from coordinate 9,061 downwards.
AGGCCATCGCCGTAGGCTTGCGCGAGGCGCTTGACTGGGATGTCATCAAGCACTCCCCCGAATTTATCCGCTATTTTGTGGACAGCCTGAATGCGCAGGGCGTGCCGGTTCTGACACCGGCGGGCGGTCTGGGTTGCCATCTGGACGCGAACGGCTTTCTGCCGCACCTGAAGCACTCTGATTATCCGGCAGGCGCGCTGGGCGCCGCAGTGTATATTGTGGCTGGCGCGCGGGGTATGGAGCGCGGCACGATTTCCACGGATCGCGATGCCGCCGGCAACGATGTGCCCGCCGATGTGGAGTTGCTGAGGCTGGCGTTGCCGCGCCGGGTATTTACGCTTTCGCAGATAAAATATCTGGAAGACCGGCTCAAATGGCTGTATGAAAACCGTAATCTGGTTGGCGGGTTGCGTTTTGTGGAGGAGCCGAAAATCCTGCGCTTCTTCCTGGGGCGTCTGGAGGCCACGTCCGACTGGCCGCAAAAGCTGGCGGCCAAATTCAGGGCGGATTTCGGCGACAGCCTGTAAACGTATGTTTGCGCTGGCGGGGCTGCCCGCCCAGCCGGCATATCCGTTATATAATAGCGAGACCTGCAACCATTAAAATCACTAAATGTTTCAACCTGGAGGTGTTTCATGGCGAAAATGACTGCAGCCGAGGCGGCTGTTTATGTATTGGAGAAGGAAGGGGTTACCCAGCTTTTTGGTATTCCCGGCGCGGGCATCAATGCGTTTTATGCGGCACTGAAAAAACGCAACAGCATGAAGCATATCCTGGCGCGTCATGGCGAAGGGATTTCCCACATGGCGGAAGGCTATACGCGTGCGGCCCCCGGCAATATCGGTGTGGGCGTGTGCACTTCCGGTCCTGCCGCCACGGACATGATTACCGGCCTTTATTCCGCCCACGCTGATTCCACGCCAATCTTGGTGATTACGGGCCAGGCGCCTCGCGCGCGCCTGTACAAGGAAGATTTCCAGGCTGTGGATATTGAAAAAATTGCCGCGCCTGTCACGAAGTGGGCTGTCACGGTGCGTGAACCGGCACTGGTTCCCCGTGTTTTCCAGCAGGCATTCCATCTGATGCGATCGGGGCGTCAGGGGCCGGTGCTGATTGATCTGCCGCTCGATGTGCAGATGGCTGAAATCGAATTTGACCCGGATACCTATGCGCCGCTGGATGTGTACAAGCCCAGGGCGACCCGCGCGCAAGTCGAAAAGGCTCTCGGGATGCTCAATGATTCCGAAACCCCGCTGATTATTGCAGGCGGCGGCGTTATCCTGGCTGAAGCCTCGCCGCTTCTGACGGAATTTGCGGAAATTCTGGGCGTGCCGGTAATTCCTACGTTGATGGGCTGGGGTTCCATTCCGGACGATCATGATCTCATGGCCGGTATGGTGGGGCTGCAAACCGCCCACCGTTATGGTAACGCCAGTATGCTGGCATCGGATTTTGTCCTGGGTATCGGCAACCGCTGGGCCAACCGTCACACGGGTTCGCTGGATGTTTATACCAAAGGGCGCAAATTTGTGCATGTGGATATTGAGCCTACCCAGATCGGTCGCGTGTTTGGCCCGGATTACGGCATTGTCTCCGATGCGAAAGTCGCGCTGGAACTGTTTGTTGAAATCGCGAAGGAATGGAAAAAGGCCGGCAAGCTCAAGGACCGTTCCGCATGGGCGGCTGCATGCCTGAAACGCAAACGCACCATGCTGCGCAAAACCGACTACGACGATGTGCCGGTCAAGCCGCAGCGGGTTTATCAGGAGATGAACAACTATTTCGGCAAGGATGTGCGTTACGTCACGTCAATCGGTCTTTCCCAGATTGCCGCGGCGCAGCACCTGCAGGTTTATCATCCGCGTCACTGGATCAACTGCGGGCAGGCAGGCCCCCTCGGCTGGACGATTTCCGCCGCCCTGGGTGTGCGCGCTTCCGACCCGACAGGAGATATTGTCGCCATTTCGGGTGACTTTGACTTCCAGTTCATGATTGAAGAACTGGCGGTTGGCGCCCAGTTCAAGCTGCCGTATATGCATATCATGGTGAACAATGCCTATCTTGGCCTGATTCGCCAGGGGCAGCTGGGCTTTGGTGACCTGGATTACTGTGTCCAGCTTTCATTTGAAAATATCAATGCGCCGGAGGTCAACGGCTACGGCATTGATTTCGTCAAGGTTGTGGAAGGCCTGGGCTGCAAGGCTATCCGGGTGTTCAGGCCGGAAGATATCCGTCCGGCATTTGAAAAAGCCCGTTCGCTGATGAAGGAGTTCAGCGTTCCTGTGGTGGTTGAAATCATTCTGGAAAGGGTGACCAATATCCCGATGGGCGGCAACATTGACAATATCAACGAATTCGGCGGTGCGCTGGATGTGAGTGAATAACGCGAAGTCAATAACAACAAATAACAGAGGAGAAAACCATGCCTAAATTTTCCGCCAACCTGAGTATGCTGTTTACGGAAGTGCCGTTTATGGAACGCTTTGACGCGGCAGCGAAAGCCGGGTTCAAGGGAGTGGAGTACCTGTTCCCTTATGCGTTTGATATGGACCAGATAGCTGAAAAGCTGAAATCCAATAATCTGGAAATGGTGCTGTTCAATCTTCCGGCGGGCAACTGGGAAGGCGGCGACCGGGGCATTGCGGCGAATCCTGCCCGTATGGGTGAATTTCAGGATGGCGTTGGCAAAGCTATTGAGGCCGCCAAGAAGCTGGGCGTAAAGCAACTGAACTGCCTGGGCGGCCTGGCTCCGGCTGGCGTGTCGGAAGACAAGATCTACAAGGCGTTTGTGGACAATCTGAAATTTGCGGGTGATGCGCTCAAAAAGGTTGGCCTGCCGCTTCTGGTTGAGCCGGTCAACAATCTGGATATTCCGGGCGCGTATCTGGTAAATACCCAGAAGGCCATCAATATGATCAAGGACAGCGGTTCCGACAACGTTTTCCTGCAGCACGACATCTACCATATGCAGCGCATGGAAGGGGAACTGGCCAATACGATCAAGGCCAATATTTCCATGATCAAGCATATGCAGCTGGCTGATAATCCGGGCCGTAATGAACCCGGCACCGGCGAAATCAACTACCGTTTCCTCTTCAAGTTCATTGATGATCTGGGATACGATGGCTGGATTGGCTGCGAATACCGTCCGAAAACCACCACGGTGGAAGGCCTGGGCTGGATTGCGGCGCACAAGGTGTAATTTGATTTATCCATACCAATAAATATTATTACGGGAGAATAAGCATGGCTAAAGTAGGATTTATCGGACTGGGGATTATGGGCATGCCCATGGCGCTCAACCTGCAAAAAGGCGGTCATACGCTGTTTGTCAACGACAGGAAAGCGCCTTCCGGGGAACTGGTCAGCGGCGGCGCGACAGTCTGCGCCAACGCTGCGGAAGTGGCAAAGGCCGCCGACATCATCATCATCATGGTGCCGGATACCCCGCATGTTGAAGACGTGCTCTTTGGCGCAAACGGTGTGTCGCAGGGCATTTCCGCCGGCAAGACGGTGGTGGACATGAGTTCGATTTCGCCGATCGCAACGAAGGAGTTCGCGCAGAAAATCAAGGCGCTGGGCGCCGAGTACCTGGATGCGCCGGTTTCCGGCGGTGAAGTGGGTGCAAAAGCCGGTTCCCTCACCATCATGGTGGGCGGTTCGGAAAGCGCCTTTAACGCCGTCAAGCCGCTGTTTGAGCTGATGGGCAAGAACATTACCCTGGTTGGCGGCAATGGCGATGGCCAGACAACCAAGGTGGCCAACCAGATCATCGTGGCGCTGAATATTCAGGCGGTTGCCGAAGCCATGCTGTTTGCTTCCAGGGCCGGCGCGGATCCCGCCAAGGTGCGTGAGGCGCTGATGGGCGGCTTTGCTTCTTCCCGTATTCTGGAAGTGCATGGCGAGCGTATGATCAAGCGCACTTTCAATCCGGGCTTCCGGATCGAGCTGCACCAGAAAGACCTGAACCTGGCTTTGCAGGGCGCACGCTCGATGAGCATTTCGCTGCCGAATACCGCCACCGCACAGGAACTGATGAACGCCTGCGCCGGCAATGGTCTGAGCGGCATGGATCACTCCGCGCTGTGCCGCGCGATTGAGATCATGTCCAATCACGAAATCGCCAAAGGCTGATTACCGGTTTTACCCGTTCAGGCAGGAGAAGGCGGCAACGCCCTCTCCTGCAAATTTTTTTTGTGGCCCATCAAAGGCGCGGTATGATGTGCCGTGAGCCGGGTTTTCCGGCACGGGTGTTTTATTGTTTTTTCAACAGGCGGATTGGTACAGTATGGTCTCACTTGATAATCCACGACAATTCCTCATTGATTTGTATTCAACCGCCATTGCGGCTGTAAGCGCAGATAAATGTCTGCCGCAATGGCTTCCCGAGCCGCCAAAAGACGGGCGGACACTGGTTATTGGCGCGGGGAAAGGCGCCGCCGCCATGGCGAAGGCTGTGGAAACGCACTGGAAAGGCGAAATTTCCGGGCTGGTGGTGACGCGCTACGAACACGGCGCCGATACCCGGCATATTGAAGTGGTGGAAGCCGCGCATCCGGTGCCTGACGAGGCGGGCCGTCAGGCCGCCGTCCGCATGATGGAGATGGTAAAGGGGCTGACGGAAAAAGATCTTGTGCTGTGCCTGATTTCCGGAGGTGGTTCCGCGCTGCTTTCGCTGCCGGCGGAAGGGATTGCGCTGGAACAGAAGCAGGAGATGAACCGTGCGCTGTTAAGGAGCGGCGCGGCGATTTCCGAAATGAATTGCGTCAGAAAACATCTTTCGCGGATCAAGGGCGGGCGACTGGCGCTGGCTTGTGCCCCCGCGCGGGTGGTGACGTTGATGATTTCCGATATACCGGGCGATGATCCGGGGATTATCGCCAGCGGCCCGACGCTGCCGGATCCGACAACCTGCGCGGATGCGCTTGCCATTTTGCGGAAATACGAAATCAGCGTACCGGACAATATCCGGCAACATCTTGAAAATGGCGACTGGGAAACGCCCAAACCGGGTGACGCTCGTTTTTCGCGGAACGAGAGCCATATTATCGCCAGGGCGCAGGATGCGCTGGATGCCGCCGCAGCCATGGCAAGCGCTGCCGGTATTACGCCCTATATCCTTTCTGACTGCATTGAAGGGGAATCGCGCGACATCGCCCTGATGCACGCGGCAATGGCCAGGCAGGTTGTCACGCGCGGCCAGCCGTTTGCGCGGCCCTGCCTGATTATTTCCGGCGGGGAGACAACAGTGACGGTGCGCGGCAACGGCAGGGGCGGAAGGAATACGGAGTTTTTGCTGTCGCTTGCCATTGCCCTGGAAGGCCTGCCGGGCGTATATGCCATTGCCTGTGATACGGATGGCATTGATGGTTCCGAGGATAACGCGGGCGCGCTGTATGCGCCTGATTCCCTGGCGCGCGCGGCGGAAAAGGGCATAAGCGCCCGCGCGCTTCTGGAAAACAATGACGGGTACCGCTTTTTCAGCGAACTGGGCGACTTGCTGGTGACGCGCCCATCACGCACGAATGTCAATGATTTTCGCGCGATTCTGATTATCTGAACGAGTGACGGGAGATGTTATGCGACGTCAGCGCAAAGCAAAAATCATAGCCACGCTGGGACCGTCCAGCTCGGACAGGGAAACCATTCTCGCGCTGTTTGAGGCTGGAGTTGATGTATTTCGTTTTAATTTCAGCCACGGCACACAGGATGATCACCGCGCGCGATACGAGATTGTGCGCGAGGTGGAAAGGCTGATTGGCCGCCCTATCGCCATCCTGGCGGACTTGCAAGGCCCCAAGCTGCGTATCGGCAAATTCGCTTCGGGCCGGATTGAACTGGTGGACGGCGCGGAATTTACATTTGACCGCGATCCGAAGGACGGGGATGAAAGCCGCGTGTCATTGCCTCATCCGGAGCTTTTTAATCTGATGTCTTCCGGGCATCTTATGTCGCTGGATGACGGCAAACTTCGCCTGGAGGTGATTGACGGCGATGCAAGCCATATAAGGACACGGGTCATCACCGGCGGTCCGCTTTCCGACAGGAAAGGCGTAAATGTGCCGGACGTGGTGTTGCCGATCCCGATTCTGACGGAAAAAGACCGCAGGGATCTGGAATTTGCGCTTTCCCTGGGAGTGGACTGGGTGGCGCTTTCTTTTGTGCAGCGCCCTGAAGATCTGGTTGACGCGCGCCGTCTGATTGCCGGCAGGGCGGGCCTGATGACCAAGCTGGAAAAACCTGCCGCGCTGGATCATCTGGACGAGATTGTGGATGCGTCGGACGCCGTGATGGTGGCGCGGGGCGATCTGGGCGTTGAATTGCCGCCCGAACGCGTGCCGGGCGCGCAAAAGCGCATTCTGCGCGCCTGCCGTTACTATGGCAAGCCCGCCATTGTCGCCACCCAGATGCTGGAGTCCATGATTCATTCGCCCACGCCGACCCGCGCCGAGGCTTCTGATGTGGCAAGCGCTATTTATGATGGCACGGATGCCGTGATGTTGTCTGCGGAATCCGCCAGTGGCGCTTATCCTGTCCAGGCCGTATCCATTATGGACCGGATTATCAACGAGGTGGAGCGCGACCCGATTTATCCGAGAATGATCAACGCGCAGCACGAAATGCTGCTGCCTTCACCCAGGGACGCTATTTTTGCAGCGCTCCGGACATTGACGCATGTGATCCGCGCGGTTGCTACCGTTACTTATACCGATTCCGGCAGCACCAGTCTCCGGGCCGCGCGGGAAAGGCCGATGGCGCCGATTCTCAGCATTACGCCGCATCTCGCCACAGCCCGCCGTCTGGCGCTGGCCTGGGGCGTTCACTCAACCGTGATGGACCATAATGTGGCGGATGTGGATGAAATGGTGGAGGCCGCGTGCCGCACGGCATTTGCGGAAGGCTTCGGGCAACCGGGCGATCCGCTGGCGATTGCGGCCGGTATGCCTTTCGGGCAGCCCGGCATTACCAATCTGTTGCGCGTTGCGGAAATACCACGGCAGCCATGAGCGCCCGGAATGACGCCCTGCGCACAGGCCTTCGCGGGAGCGCATTCCTTGTTGTAACCGAACAACACACCGCGCGTCATATGGGCAGCGGCCAGAGGGATGTGCTGGCCACGCCCGCGCTGGCGGCGCTAATGGAAGCGGCCGCCCAGGAAGCGGTTGCCGCCTGTCTTGAGGAAAATCAGCAAACAGTCGGCACTCGCCTTGATCTGACGCACGACGCGGCAACGCCTGTCGGCATGAGCGTAACCGCGGAAGCGGAACTGGCGGCGATTGAAGGCCGCACGCTGTATTTCACATTAACAGCCCGTGACGAACAGGAAATTATTGCCTCCGGCAGGCATACGCGCACGCTGGCCGCAACGGCCAGTCTGGAGCGCTTGTTGCAGAAAAAGTTGAGGCAAATGAAAAAATAACAAGAAAAAATAACAAAAATGTCAAAAATGGGTCTTGCAACAAATAAAAATCTGGTAGGATTTTCCAATCCAGTTTGAGAGTATCAAATTGTGATTAAAAAAAACAATCTTGACCAAGGTCATTTTCAGCATCAAATTGTTCTCGCACAATAAGAGTGCTATGCCATGAACCGGACATGTAGTCGTCCGGATTGTGGGTAGGTTTTGTTGGCAAGAGCGCAAAGTCCGGAAGTAAAGTAATTAGTAACTTTTAAAGGAGAGTAGAATTATGGCTACACAAGAAAAGTACCCAAATCGGTGGGTGCAGTTGATCCTAGGTATTGTCTGTATGGCCACCGTGGCCAACTGCCAATACGGCTGGACGCTGTTCGTTGCACCGATTCAGGATAAATTCCATTGGGCGCGTACAGCCATTCAGCTGTCGTTTACCATTTTCATTTTCTTTGAAACCTGGCTGGTTCCGGTTGAAGGCTGGCTGGTTGACAAATTTGGTCCGAGGCCGGTTATTGCAGGCGGCGCGATCCTGGCAACCATTGGCTGGATGATGTATTCCTTCGCTTCCAGTCTGGCTGTTATGTACGCTGCTTCGGTTATTACCGGTATGGGCGCTGGCGCTGTTTACGGTACTGCCGTAGGTAACGCACTGAAATGGTTCCCTGACAGGCGTGGTCTGGCTGCAGGTGCAACGGCTGCCGGTTTCGGTGGCGGCGCTGCGCTTACAGTTGTTCCTGTTGCATCCATGATCAACAGCTCCGGTTATCAGCATACCTTCCTGGTATTCGGCATCATCCAGGGCATCATCATCTTCGCTTGCGCCATGTTCATGCCGCGCGCCAAACTGCCGCCAGGCACGAAGGCAATTCCGCGCGTTGTGTCCAGCAAGATGGAATTCACGCCGACCCAGATCATGAGACAGCCGATCTTCTGGCTGATCTACATCTGCTTCGTTGGTGTTGCTTCCGGTGGTATTATGGCAACGGCATCCTTCGGCCCGGTTTCCCGTGACTACGGTCTCTCCCGTATGCCGGTGACACTGATGGGCGTGACCCTGCCGCTGCTGACGATGGCCATGTCCATTGACAACATCTGTAACGGTCTGACCCGTCCGTTCTGCGGTTTCCTCTCTGACCGCTTTGGCCGGGAAAACATCATGTTCCTCGTGTTCATGGGTGAAGGCTTCTCACTGCTTGGTCTGATGGCTTATGGCCGTACGCCATGGGGCTTCATGCTCTTCGCAGCGTTGACCTTCGCGTTCTGGGGTGAAATCTTCTCGCTGTTCCCGTCCATGTGCGCTGACACATTCGGTGTGAAGAACGCAGCGGGTAACGCAGGTACACTGTACACGGCGAAAGGAACTTCCTCGCTGCTGGTTCCGCTGGCTGCAGGCCTCTCGGCAGGCGGTAACTGGGATCGCACGTTTATCCTTTCCGCATGTATCGCATTCACCTGCTCCTGCCTCTCCTTCTTCGTCCTGAAACCGTGGCGCCGTCGCTTCATCCTCGGCAACAATGCAACGGTTGAAGCACAGGAAGCAGCTGCAGCGAAAGGCGCGGCATAAACAAGGTTTTCTGTTCAGGAACTTTCAGGCAAAGTTCCTGACGCAAACCGGCAATACCAGGCGGCAGTGCGCAAGCACTGCCG
>JAISIS010000018.1 GCA_031261905.1 Burkholderiaceae bacterium | reverse complement strand
CGGATACCGCCTCGGCCAGGGCCATGGCCGCGTCATTGCCGGATTGCACAATCAGGCCATAGAGCAAATCCTGAACCTTGACCGGTGTGCGCGGCTCGATAAACATTTTTGAACTGCCCTTGTCCAGCTTCCATATCCTGTCTGATGCGGTAACAGACTGGTTCAGGTTCAGGCGCCCTTCCTTGATCGCGCCAAAGACCAGATAAGCCGTCATCAGCTTGGTCAGCGAAGCGGGTTCAATGCGTTTATAGGCATCACGCGAAGCCAGTATCTGCCCGCTTACCGTGTCCAGCAGCAGCCAGGAGCGTGCAACGATGGTAGGGGGCGTTTGCGCGCGTGCGGTAACCAGTACGCCGCAAAAAAGCAGAAGCATCAGGAAAAAGCGTTGTATTTTCTTCATCATTCAGGCACAGAGGCAAAAACGGGACAGTCTTTTCGCCAGAAAAGCGGTATATCGTAAAAAGCGGAATTGTACCAAATCAGCGGCGCCACATTTCGCTGATAATCTCGCGGATGTGATGCAATTTGCGGTTAAAGAGGTGATCGCCGCCTGTCACAACGACAACAGGCAAGTCCTGCGGGCGTGCCCATTGAAACAAATCGGACAGCGGCACAACATCATCTGCCTCGCCATGAATCAGGAGCGTGTTTTTCGGCACGGCATCCACCGCCCATTTTCCGGCAGTCGTGCTGACAAGCACCATTCGCTCCGGCGGGATGCCTTCGGCGCTCAGCCGTTCCTGCAGCAGGGATTGCACGTAGGTGCCAAAAGAATAGCCGCCCAGCGCCACCGGCAGAGCAGGGTATTGCCGTTTGATGTGTTCCAGGACAATTGCCATATCTTCCATTTCGCCCGGCCCGCCGGTATGCGTTCCCTGCGATGCGCCAACGCCGCGAAAATTCATCCGCACCGCCGCGTAGCCCAGTCCAATAAAGGCGCGCGCCATCATCTGCACCACCTTGTTGTCCATCGTTCCGCCATACAGTGGATGCGGGTGCGCCAGCAAGGCAATGCCAACCGGTTGCCCTCCGGGTAAATCCAGAGCACACTCCAGTTGCCCAGCCGGGCCGGTAACATGAAATCGTTGGGTATTGGCGTTCATATATCTTAAAACCTTTCCATTCATCGTCCTCTGAAGGCACATGGCGCGTCCGGTACGGTAAAGTCGTCCGGCAATTCATGTTACTCACTATAGCGCGGGTTGTAAATTGACCGGAACAAAAACCAGAGCGCCAGAAAAGGCCAGAGCAGGGCCAGAAAGTGGGTTGCGCCGTTAAAGTTCAGAAATTTTCCCTGGGGCCAGGTTTGCAGCGTGAGCAAAAAATACTGGTTGTCCGGCAGGATGTTGACGGCAATCAGACTGACCAGCAGCATGACAATCGCTATCCTCTGCTGTATCCGTTGTGGCGCAAAAAACAGGCCAAACAGCATAAAGAGGCCGACTGTCAGGCCGCCAAGCGCTCCCGGCGTCAGCCAGGCCATCGCGTTCCCCGGCTGGAAAAAGAGCGCTGACGCCATGATTTTGGACAGCAGTCCCATCACAAGCATCAGCGCCGCCAGCGATATGCGCGGTGCGTTTTTTTGCAGGATGCACAGCAACATCAGGATCGCTCCGGTAAGCCCTGCCGCGGTGATCAGGGTTTCCGAAAGCCAGTATTGCCCGGCTGTCAGCCGGATGCCGCCGTTTATCATGAAAGACAAATCAACGGGTTCATCCAGGAGAAAGGAAAGCCATCGGGACAACAATGGCAGGATCTCTCCTTGCCCGAACAGGAAACTCTGGGGGTAGATCTGGGCAAGCGGCCACAGCAGGGGAATCATAAGTACACGGCTGGAACCGGAATTCAGCCAGCGCCGCATGAAAAAATGAACGCGGTCTTCCCGGAATAACAGCGGGGAAAGCATGATGCCCAGCAATGCGCCTATCAGCACCCCTGCCGTGTTGGTGATCAGATCAAGATTGGAGGGCACCCTGTCCGGCAAAAACACCTGCATCGTTTCCATGGAAATGGAAAGGAGCGCGCCTGCCAGGCAGGCGAACAAAAAGGCGCGGATGCCCCGCAACGCGGGAGAAAGTGCGGTGACCAGCAAAACGCCAAGGGGGATATACCCGGCGATATTGGTCAGCGCATCAAACCAGGTCCAGTAACGGGGTAGCGGCGCGCTCAGCCAGGCGAAGGGAAGGGCGCCTATATGCCGCCAGCCGGAAAAGGGGTACAGGCTGGCATAAACGATCAGGAAAACATAAACCGGCAATGCCGCCCGCAAAAAAGAAGAAGGGCGGTGAAATGTCCGGGAAAAACTGTCAGACATCGTTATCCGGGCGGACTTTTGTGAGTAATTTCTGTAATCCAGCGCAGGATTTCCGTCATAAGATCATCAGTCGCCACCGCCAGTGACCGCGCGCCGCCAGGCGCGTCCGGCGTTGCCGCGATGATTGCGCGGGAAAAACGTTTCTGGGCAAGCAGGCCATCCTTGTTCAGCACGGAAACCCGCAGGACGACTCTGCCTTCGCTATGCGTATCATCATGGAAAAATTGACTGAAATCCTCCAGATACAACACCAGTTGCAACTGCCTGTCGCTGTGCGCCCTGCTGCCGCCGATTTCTCCTCCTGCCGCAATGATGCGGGATTTCATATGGTCATGCAGCAGGCTGGCAGGCGGCATATTCCACCGGCTCAGCGTGTAAAAGCGGGTTTGCTGGGGGTTGATGTGCGCCAGACGGTAATACATTTTGGTATTGTTCAACCAGTCGGGAGATCTGACGCGGGCAACCGCCAGCGCGGGCGTGCCGGGCGGCAGGATCGTGTCTGCCGGTATGGATTCCGGCGGGCCGAGATCATACAGGGTTGCCGGAGGTTGTGAATTCATGGAGCATCCGGCCAGCAACAGGAGGGATGCCGTCAGCAGGCTGGCAAGAAAAAATCGGCGTTGTCGTTTCATGTGCGTATCCCTCGCAAGTTAATCAGGCGATGCGTTATAACCGCTTTCTCCAGGCCCCGGCGCGGGGCCGGGCGCGCCGAAAAGCAGGCTCGCAGGCCGCTGGCTGAACTGATCCAGCGTGCCGTTCAGTGATTGCAGCGAGCTGTGCAAATCTTCCGCCAGCGACTGGAGATGCGTCATGGATTCAGCCGTATTGTTGCTGCCGACCAAGGTGGTCAGGTTGCGGCTCAGTTCCGACAGTTGGTTGGAGAGCGCAGTGACGGAATCCATCATTTTTCCGGATTTGTCCGCCAGTTCCGGCAGGCGGGTCAGCGTTGGGCGCAGATCGCGGGAAGATTGTTCAATTTCCGAGGCGGCCTGGTTGATGCTTTTCAGCGTACTGATTATCAGCTCCTGATTTTCCGGCTTGAACAGGGCGGCCATTTCCTTGGTCAGCTTCTGGGTTTCATCCAGAATGACATTGGCCTTGGTTTGCAAATCAGCCATCAGGCCGGGCCGCATTTCTATCCGCGCAATCCGGGTTTCCGAACTGGGCAGCGGCTGCGGACGGCTGCCATCGTCATTCAGTTCCACATAGGCGATGCCGGTAACGCCCTGATAGGCCAGCATCCCGTAAGTGGATTCCGTCATGGGCGTTTCCGGACGGACGCCGAAAAAGACCAGTATTTGTCCCGGTACGGCGGAATCAAAGCGTATCTCGTTGACCTTGCCGACATTCAGACCTCGATAGCGGACAGCCGCCTGGGGGCTCAGGCCCGAAACCGAAAGGCTGGTTGCCATTACATAAGGGATCAGAACCGTTTTGTCCCGGTTAAGCCACCATCCTCCCAGCAGAACCGCAG
>JAISIS010000188.1 GCA_031261905.1 Burkholderiaceae bacterium | reverse complement strand
CGCACTCATGCCAAAGCCAACCAGTTCCGCGTAGATTTTTGCGCCGCGCGCCTTGGCGTGCTCATACTCCTCAAGTACCATCACGCCGCCACCTTCGCCCAGCACAAAGCCGTCGCGATCCTTGTCCCACGGACGGGATGCCGTGGCAGGATCATCATTACGGGTTGACAGGGCACGCGCAGAAGCAAAGCCGCCAACGCCCAAAGGTGATACCGTTGATTCGGCGCCACCCGCGACCATGACATCCGCATCGCCGTAGGCAATAATCCTTCCGGCAAAGCCGATGCAGTGCAAACCGGTTGAACAGGCTGTCACAATAGACAGGTTTGGCCCTCTCATGCCATAGCGGATAGAGAGAAAACCGGAAATCATATTGATGATGGAAGCCGGTACAAAGAACGGGCTGATCCTGCGTGGGCCACGTTTGGTCAATTCCTCATGGGTTTGCTCAATCATGGGAAGCCCGCCGATGCCCGATCCGATATTGATGCCTATCCGGCCGGCATTTTCTTCCGTTACCTTAAGGCCGCTATCCTCAATCGCCTGTATACCGGCAGCCATACCATAATGGATAAAGGTATCCATATGGCGCGCTTCTTTGGCCGGAATATAATCTTCCAGCCGGAAATCCTTCACTTCGCCTGCGAAACGGGTGCTGAAAGCAGAGGCGTCAAACCGGGTAATGGGTCCGATACCGGATTTTCCGGCTGTCACCGCACCCCACATATCGGCAACGCTGTTTCCCACAGGCGATATACATCCCAGGCCGGTAATAACGACCCGGCGTTGTCGTGGACGGCTCAAGCTGTTCTCCTTGAATCGTTGGGGGAAAATTATGACTGCGTATTGGCAGTGGCGTAGTCAACGGCTTGCTTGACCGTTGTGATTTTTTCGGCCTGCTCATCGGGGATTTCGATTTCAAACTCATCCTCAAGAGCCATAACCAGCTCAACTGTATCGAGTGAATCGGCGCCAAGATCATCGACAAAAGATGATTCCAGTTTGATTTCGTCTTCAGCAACACCCAGCTGCTCGGCGACAATCTTTTTCACACGTTGTTCGATATCGGACATTTGTTGGCTCCAGTTATTAAAATGATTGGTAATTAAAATGCGCGCATTTTAGCAGGTTTGTGCTGAAAATTTCGCTTTGGGTTGTAGTTGTTTCCGGTTTTCAAGGTCAAAGGTTAATTATATTCAAAAATCGCCTGAAAATTCACTTCTTTCGGGGTCAGTTCATAAACATGCCGCCATTGACGTGCAACACCGCGCCTGTAATGTAGGATGCTTGCGGTGATGCCAGGAAGGCCGCGGCAAATGCAACATCTTCCGGTGTGCCAAAACGGCCCAGCGGAATCTGGGAAAGCATGGCGTTTGCCTGCTCTTCCGTCAGTTGTTTTGTCATATCGGTATCAATAAATCCGGGCGCGATGCAATTGACGGTAATATTGCGATTACCCACCTCGCGCGCCAGAGCGCGGCTCATGCCTTCCATACCCGCCTTTGAAGCAGCATAACTCATCTGACCGGCATTGCCCATGGACCCCACGACCGAGGAGATATTGATGATCCGGCCATCGCGCTGTTTCATCATGCCCCGCAACACCGCTCTGGAAAGACGCGCCGCCGCACCCAGATTGACTGCGATCACCTGATCCCATTCTTCCTCTTTCATGCGCATTGCCAGATTATCCCTGGTAATGCCTGCATTGTTCACGAGAATATGAATTGCGGCATAGGCTTTTTGCGTTTCCTCCACTACAGCCAGGCAGCGGGCGACGTCGCTCGCCTCCAGCACCACACCCTTGCCGGCGTCAGGACGGATTTGCAGCAGCGCCTCCGTAATGGATGCCGCGCCTGATTCCGATGTTGCCGTACCGACAACCGTAGCGCCCTGACGCGCCAGTTCCAGCGCGATGGCGTTACCAATGCCGCGTGAAGCGCCCGTAACCAGAGCAACCTTGCCCTTCAGATGTTTCATATTCATTTCAGCAACTCCAGCACGTTGTCAAGGGAAGCCTGATCCACAATCGCCTCACCTGTCAGCGATCCTTCTATACGGCGCGAAAGGCCTGCCAGAACCCGGCCCGGACCGCATTCCACAATATGCGTAATGCCCATGGACGCCATCTTCCGGATGGTTTCCACCCAGCGGACAGAACTGGCGACCTGCCTGACCAGCGCATCCCTGATCGCTTCGGGATTATTTTCCATTGCGACATCCACATTATTAATCACCGGTATTTCCGGTGCGGAAAATGTCAGCTTCGCCATGTATTCCCGCAGGCGCTCCGAAGCGGGCGACAGCAGCGAAGAATGGAACGGAGCGGAAACCGGCAACATAATGGCCCGCTTGGCCCCTTTGGCCTTTGCCGCCGCACAGGCGCGCTCCAGCGCGCTTTTATGACCGGCAATCACCAGTTGCGAGGGCGCATTGAAATTGGCCGGTTCAACCACTTCTCCCTGGGCCGCTTCGGCACAGGCTTCTTTCACCGCCTCATCTGAAAGCCCCAGGATAGCGGCCATACCGCCCTGCCCGACCGGCACCGCTTCCTGCATGGCCTGTGCGCGAAAACGCACAAGACGAACCGCATCGGCAAAGGGAATAACACCTGCCGCAACCAGTGCGGAAAATTCTCCAAGGCTGTGACCGGCAACCACTTCCGGTCTGGCGCCGCCAGCCGCCAGCCAGGCGCGATAAAACGCGACCGAGGCGCTCAGCATAACAGGCTGGGTATTTGTGGTGAGATCAAGGTCTTCTTTCGGACCTTCGGCAATCAGCCTGGCAATATCCATCTGGATGGCGTCGGACGCTTCAGCCATGGTTTCGGCAACCACCGGATTGCCTGCAAAACCATTCAGCATTCCAACTGCCTGGGAACCCTGGCCGGGAAACACAAAAGCAAATCTGGGCATATCTGATTTCTGTACGGGTTAACGTTAATAAAAGGAAAGTTCAAACGGGCTACATTTTTGCCAGAACCGCGCCCCAGGTCAAGCCGCCGCCAAGAGCGACCATCAATACATTCTGTCCGGGCTTGATGCGCCCGTCCCGCACAGCCGTATCCAGCGCAAGCGGTATGGAGGCGGCCGAGGTATTGGCGTGCTGATCAACCGTTTCAACGACATGTTCCCTGGAAACACCCATTTTCCTGGCGGCGCTCTGCATGATACGGATATTGGCCTGATGCGGAATCAGCCAGTCAACATCCGATACGGACATACCGGTCATTTCCAGCACTTCCAGACCCACCTTGTCCATCAGCGTCACAGCCAGCTTGTAAACCGCCGTGCCATCCATATAGAGGAAGGCCTGCCCGTCAATCGCGCCATTGGTCAGCTTGCCGGTCATATAAAGGATATCGCCATAGCTTCCATCTGCGTGGAGGCGCGACCCCATGATGCCAGGCTCTTCCGAGGCACTCAGCACTACCGCGCCGGCGCCGTCGCCAAAGAGCACGCAGGTCGTGCGATCCTTGAAATCCAGAATGCGGGAATACACTTCCGCACCGATGACCAGCGCCTTTTTATGAACACCGGCCCGAATAAAGTTGTCCGCCACGGAAAGGGCATAAACGAAACCGCTGCAAACCGCCTGCACATCCATTGCGGCACACCCGTTTTTGATACCCAGCTTGTCCTGGATCACGCAGGCCGTATTGGGAAAGCCTCCCAGAAAATCAGGCGTTGCAGTCGCAACGATAATCAAATCAATTTCACCTGCTTCCACGCTGGCCATGTCCAGCGCCTTTTTCGCGGCTTCGACGCCCAGATCGCTTGACATCACACCATCATCGACATAGTGCCGGGCTGCAATACCACTGCGGGAGCGGATCCACTCATCAGAGGTTTCCACACCGTCCGCAGCCAGGATGGCGGTCAGTTCATCATTCGTGACGCGCCTGGGCGGCAGGCAACTGCCGGTGCCGATTATTTTTGCATAAGTCGTCATGCTGATTTCTGTTCCTGTACTTTTCGTTTTTTTGTTTCCGGTTGCGCCTCATCCCCACCTTCGGATTTTCGCAGAAATTCCGCCATCATGGCTGATATGCGCAACATAACATCGCTGTTGACGGCATCATACGCACGCCTGATCGCGCATTCAAATGCGAAGGCGTCCGCGCTGCCATGACTTTTGAAAACCAGGCCGCGCAGGCCCAGAAGGCTGGCGCCGTTGAAACGCGAAGGATTCAGCCTTTCGCGTATGGAATGGAGCGCGCGGCTTGCCAGCCATGCGCCAAGCATGGTCAGCGGATTGCTTTTGAATTCCGAAACGAGAACATGCCGGAAGAAGCGGCCAAGTCCCTCCACCGACTTCAGGGTTACATTCCCGACAAAGCCATCGCACACAACCACATCGCAGGTACCTTCAAACAAATCATTGCCTTCCACATTGCCGAGATAGTTCAGCGCGCCCCTTTGGGCTTCCTGGCGAAGCAATTCGCCTGTATGTTTGACAAGCTCGTTACCCTTGATTTCTTCGGTTCCCACGTTGAGCAAACCGACACGGGGAGCAGGCTTCCCTTCAATTGCCGCAAACAGGATGGAACCCATGATGGCGAACTGGTGCAGATGTTCGGCTTCACAATCGACATTGGCGCCCAGATCCAGCGCATAGGTCGGACCGCCCTTCTGGTTGGGGAGGATAGCGCAAATAGCCGGCCTGTCAACACCGGGCAGCGTTTTCAGAAGGTAGCGGGATATCGCCATCAGCGCGCCTGTGTTGCCAGCGGAAACACAGGCCTTTGCCTGTGCGGCCTTGACCTGCTCAATGGCTACGCGCATGGAAGAATCTCTTTTGTTGCGTAGCGCGATTTCCAGCGGGTCATCCATTTTCACGATTTCCGTCGCGTTCCGGACGGTAATACGCGGATGATTTTCCGCCCGCAGCTTTTTCAGTTGCTCCGTTATATGCTCCTGCACGCCGACCAGAATCAACTCCGCGTCGGGCGTTTTTTCCAGAAAAGCAATACACGCGGGAACCGTCACGGATACGCCGTGATCCCCGCCCATGCAGTCAATAGAAATCTTTATGCTATCGGATTCGCTCTGAGCCACACCCATACGGATTATATATCCGCCCTCCAACAATTCTCAGCCTGGCACAACATAAAAAATGGCGCACGGTTTGACACCTGCTGCGCCATTGTCAATTATACCATCCGGATTATTTACTCTTCACTCTTGGTCTTCATGACCTTTTTGCCGCGATAGTAGCCGTTCGGGCTGACATGGTGACGGCGGTGCTTCTCGCCAGAGCCGGGTTCAACAGACAAATTCGGCTCAACGAGCGCACTGTGCGAACGGTGCATGCCGCGCTTCGAGGGCGATTTTTTATTTTGCTGGACTGCCATAATTACTCCTGATTCAAAATTTCGGAAATTCTAACACATTCATGCGACCAAGCTGCGAAACCCGGAAAGTTCGCCTTCCCGGCCAGCTTTTTCATCAACAATTAATTTACTCTGGTGTTGCATTTTTACACATCACCCTTTTGGCCTTTTCCCGTTTTCAGGCCACGCAAAACAGAGAAAGGCGATTCCCGCAAGCTGCCCGCAACCGATCCGGTCGCGCCGGGACAAACCTCATGCCGTGGAGAAAACGGCAATGCCAACAGCGCCTCATCTTCCACCAGCACCAGCAAATCCGTCACATCACCTGCGGCAATGACCTCAACTGCATCATCCGCCGCCAGCTTGTCCTCAATGCCATCCGCCTCTTCCTCACTACCGGCAAGAATGATGGCTGACCGTGAGTCCAGTTCAAAGGAAAACACTTCAAGGCAGCGCTGGCACATCAGCTCAACACGGCCTTTCACGGCCAGGTCAAGCTGTGGGAACCCAAACTGGCTTATGCTGCCCCGCACCGTCCATTGCAGTTCCCCGGATGCGCTGACGCAGGCTGCCGCCAGGCGCTTCAAATCCGCAACTTTTATGCTGCCTTCACGCTGCTGGTTCTTCCGGGCAAACTCGCCGGAGTCCTCAAGAACAACTTCCATATTCAGCATGAGCGTAAAATCTGTAATAATAACAATAATATCCCCTTTCCGTCAAAGGGCAAATGCGCTATTTTGATAGTTTTTTGTAACCACCTTCGTTTCTTATGGCAGCCTCCCTCTTCCCGCACCTGATCCTGGCATCCGGTTCTGTTTACCGGCGCGAATTGCTCAATCGCCTGCGCATACCGTTTGACGTAATCGTCCCGGACATTGACGAAACACCTAAACCCGCTGAATTGCCACAGGAAACCGC
>JAISIS010000173.1 GCA_031261905.1 Burkholderiaceae bacterium | reverse complement strand
AAGGCGGCAGAAAGACGATTTGCCTCCTCCTCCGCGCCGTCATAAGCCGCGAGAGGAAAGGGAAACGCGCCAACACGGATTTGCGCCCCGTCAGGCAGAGAAACCGCAACCGCAAGCGGTACCGCCAAAAGCCCTATGACCAATAGGCATATCCGTCCCAGGCATGCCCGCATATCAGCCTCCCGTCAACTTACCAGCCGATTTTGGGTTTAGTGGTGCGCTTGCGGATTTCCTTTTCATCCGCCCACTTGACCTCGCCACTTTGCGGATCCGTCAGTTCAAGCGTGATCTGATAGTACACATCGCCCACATTCTTTGTGCGCTTCCGTATAGAGCGCACCGAGCCGGTAACAATATAATCCGCATCCAGCATCAGCTTGTTTTCCCGGCGTTTGGTGGCCAGCTCATTCAGATCGCGCTCTTCAAACACATCATCCATATTCCCCTTGTCCGTCAGGAAACGCACCTGCCCGGAATTGAGGAGTTTGATGCGGATTTTGTCCGTAATGCCCTTGGTATCAATATGCTCGTCCGTATAATTTCGCACATCCCTCAGCCTCACCCTGGGCGGAGCCGAAGCCTGCGCGATCCATTTCGAGGCAAGCAGCGATTGCGCCATGCTTTCAGCGGTGGATTGCAGATCGGTAGAACCCCATTTGGTCGTAACCGTTTCAACCGCCTGCGCGTCCTCGTACACAACTTCGCCCTCGCCGCTGACCCGCCCGACCTGCGGGCCGCTGCATGCGGCAAGCAACAAGGCTGCGGCGGCACAGCCGAAAATACAAGAAGAACGCCACAAATTTTTCATAATCTAGCTCGCATCATTGGAAATCAGCAGGGTGCATTCCTTTGCACCCGGCACCGTGGAGCGCTCCCGGATATGAACAGGCGCCTTGCCCTTTACAATCACAGGCCGCCAGGAAGATTGCTCCAGCAGCCTGCCGTCGCCGTCAAACCACTGCATCCGGTACACACTGTGCTGAATGTCATCCTCATCATCATTGACCAGCACGGCATCCACCACCAGAAAATCGCCATCCTCCTTTTTCTGGACAGACTGGATTTTAACGTCCTTATTGTCCAGATACTCGTGCGTGGAACGGCCACAGGAAGCCAGAAAGGCCAGGCAAAACAAACAGAGAAGCACCCTAATACGTAACATAATCCATTCTCATACGGGCATTGGAGAAAACCGTGAGCATAATAATAACGCCCCGGCTATCGTTCGGCAAGGGAAGGCTCTGCCGGCCGCCGCCCTCTCCCACCGTAATCACGCTGCCGTGAGGCACTGTCGTCATGGCAATATAACCCACATTCGGCAACGTTTCCCAGTTTCGCACAGACGTGGACATTGAATACGTCCACCAGTCCAGCAACATCATCGTAATCAGACTGGCCGCTTCAGCATAATCATCCTGATCATAGCCGCCGCCGCGATGGCGGTCTCCGCCCCGCCTGCCGTTCCTGTCGCGCCTGTCATTCCTGTCGCGCCTGTCATGCGCATCAGGCCCATTGCCTGACGAGCGTGTTCCCGCATAAACCGAAGCGGCAATCCCGGCGCGTACAGCCGCCCGGCTGATGGCCGATCCCAGCTCAAAGCCCACCTCATCCTGCAATGTGCGGTAAGCCAGCCTGTCCGTATGCAACAGCGGATAAAACACCAGCGGCGCGCCGGAAGAAGCCTCGCCATACGGCGTCAGGCCGGGCATGGCGCGCGTATATGCAGGCAAATCCAGAAGAATATATCCGATTCGGGGAACACTTGTCCTCACATGCTCCACCTTCAGGGCGGGCGCCAGCCCGGAGAAAGCAATCACCGTCACCTCCTGCGTCCTTCCCGCCTGCGCCACCTGTCCCGCTCCGTTCGCGCCAACAGATTTCAGCCGGAGCGGTTCCAGAGGCGGGACAAAGAACTCCTCCTCTTTAACCCCCTTCCCTGACTTTGCCTTTTTCCTGGCCGTTTTCAGCGATTCCGGTTTTCCTGCCGCGCCCTGCGGGAAACGTGGCCGCGTCCACGCACGGCGGAAAAGCGCGTCAGCCTGATTATCCAGCACGATGGCGCGCCGCATACTGACGTCAGCCGCCTGCACATCCCCCGCTATACGCAGCACAATCGCGGAAAGCGCATATGAAAACGCGTCCTGATAATTATTCATCAGATTTCGCACCGCATCACTTTGCAGCACATCGCGCATACTGTACCCGATGGGCAAATCATTCGCATCCCTCTGGCCTTCCTTCAGATTTTCCTCAATACGCGCATCGGACTCCTGCAACCAGTATTCCTGGCGCTTTTCCATTTTGCGCATTTCAACCGCCGCGCCGGAGAAATCGCCCAGCATCACATAATTGATCGCGTTAAAGGTGTGGAGCAGCGAGCGCTCATACCCTGTGCCGTAATAAGGCTTTGCGCCCCGCGCAAGCAGGATGGTGCCGGTATCCGCCACAAGTTCCCGCACATTGATCTGCGCGCGCGCCTCATACGCCTCCAGTATGGCAAGCGCATCGTCATAGCGCATGATAGAGTCTTTCCAGTTGCCTTCCAGTTGCAGAAGGCGGGCAAGATTCAGCGTAGTGACAAAATCATCGAAAGACTCGCGCGACTCCTGCATCTTCTCGCGCAAGACATCCACATTCCCCGCCGAAATGGAATCGCGTATATCACCGGTCGGCACACGAGAGGCACATCCGGCCAGCAGGAGCGCCGTTACTAAAAGGAAAATAACTCTCAACTGAAATGCCTAACGGATTTTCAATATGATTGCAGGCGGGGCATCCTCCTCCTCATCCCACAGAAACTCTCCGCAGGGGAAACCGCCTTCCGACTCACTTGTCGCATCCAGCGCGCTATCGTCAATCAACGCTTTCTGTTCCGGCAACGCTTTATTATTATCCTGATCAGTCATACTTTTTTCTGCCCGCCACCGGCGGGTATTTTTCGTGAAATCAGGCTGAATTATAAACGGACGGAAACAGACATTCAGGCAAGATGCCCTGCCGGAAGCTCATATTTTTACAGCGGAGCAGTATTTTTGCAGAAATACAACAAGAAACATGCAATATGAAATTTTTACGGCTGTCCGGGAAGGAGCCGAATGACACGGCTCCCTCCCCCCTGAGTGGACAGCACAAACCGTTCAGAAACATCTCCTGTTATAGGGAAAACCTTCCTGAAAAACCGGATTACAATTTATTACACTTTATATCAGCATTACGTTGTGCGTCATATTTTACAAAATTATACGATATACGTAATTGCAAAAGCAAGTAAAATCTGTCAGTCTACATTTACATGATTGACAGCATCAACAATGTACCCTGTTAAATAACATGACCACATACCAGAATACGCATCCACAAACCAAAACGTTCGGTACCCGTTTAAGAGAAATACGCAAACGCAAAGGGCTTTCGCAACAGGAACTGGGTATCCTGGCTGGTTTAAGCAGCAGTATTGCCGCCACCCGTATAAACCGGTACGAAAACAATGTACACCGTCCCAGCCTGATTGTTGCCTGGCATATTGCAAAGGCGCTGTCACTGCCGCTTTCCTTCTTCCTTGCCAACGAAGACCGGCTGGCCCGTCTGATTGCCGTATTCAGCAAGCTTCCCGAAAACTGGCAGGAAGAAGTGCTGCAGGCGGCGGAAACCAGGTATCGCAAAGTCAACGGCAAGGCGAACAAGAAGAGCAAAACCGCCAAAAGCCCACCTTCCGCAAATTAAACAGCGCATCACCGGACTGACGCGGGCGGGATAGCCAATCCGTCCGCCTTGTTGTTTACACAGGCATTTATTCAGCCTTGCCTTTGTTGTATCATGCACAGGATCCAACGGATATTCAGGGAAAATACATGCCATTCAGCCCGATCTCCTCCTTCCGTTTTCTGCGGGTTTTACTCATTTTTGCGTTTCACGCCGCCCTCCTGTTTCTGGCGCCCGCACGGGCGGACACTATCGGGCCGGTTGCCGGTGATACTGCGAAAGAGACCGGCGAAACCACCTCCGCCCCCGCCACTCCCGCAACACCTCCCGAGCCATCTCCCGAATCACAAGAACCTGGAGACGCCATTGCTCACGCCCTGAGACAATACCATCGCGGCGAATATGCCCTGGCGCTTCCCGTCTTTCTAACGCAGGAAGCGCGGCAATACGCTGAAATCCATTACCGCCTCGGCAACATGTACGCCCTGGGCCTTGCCCTGCCGCAGGATTACGGCAAGGCGCTCGATCATTACGTTGAAGCCGCCCGTCGCCATGACGCGGCCGCCATGTACAGCCTGGGCGTCATTTACGACAAAGGGCTTGGCGTGAAGCAAAACCATACCGTTGCAGCCGAATGGTACAGCGCTGCGGCAGAGCATGGAGATGTGCGCGCCATGCACAATCTCGGCAACCTGTACGCCATCGGCCTTGGAGTCGGGCAGGATGACGTGAGAGCACGCATCTGGTATCAGAATGCGGCAGCGGAAGGCGATGCCGCATCCATGTGCAGCCTGGGCAACATGTACCGCTACGGCAATGGCGTCCCCGTCAACTTTTCGACCGCCATAAAGTGGTATGAACATGGCGCGGAACGGAACGACACATGCAGCCTTTTGAACCTTGCATGGTTTTACTTCAGAGGATGGGGCACGGAGCAGAACCTCAGGAAAGCGGTTGAACTGGACAAAGCAGGCGCATTGCAGGGCAACCCTGTTGCAGCCTTTAACCTTGCCGGCATGTACCAGTATGGTCTGGGAACCGAAGAAGACGCCGCAGCAGCCTGGCACTGGTACAACATCAGTGCCGAAAAGGGCTATCCTCCCGCCATGAAGCAAATTGCCCTCATATACCGCCAGGGCCTCCTGGGACAGGAAGCCAATGAAGAAACCGCAGCCCAATGGCAGGCTAAAGCGCAGAAAGCGGCAAACACCGCCGACCAGGCAAATCCCTTCGCTTCCCCCGCCTACGGCCTTGAAGACAACCTTCCCGCCCTTTCCGGGAAGGAGAAACAACCATGCAAGAAGGAGAAACAGCCATGACCACATCGCATTTCCTGAAAACCCTCCGGCGATTCTTTCTGCCCCTTTTTGCCTTCCTGATCCTTGCCGGGACGGCACAGGCGCATAACGGCCCCGCTGCGGACCATCAGGACGGCATCGCCGCAAAAGGCTATGCAGTCATGAAGCCGGGCGGCATATTTGAACCATTTGAATTCAAGCGCCGCCCTGTCGGGGATGACGATATCCTCATTGAAATCCTCTACTCCGGCATCTGCCACTCCGACATCCACAAGGCAAGAGGCGAATGGGGCAAGGTCAACTATCCCATTGTGCCCGGCCATGAAATTGTGGGCCGCGTCGTCAAGGTTGGCAAGAACGTCACAAAATTCAGGGCAGGCGATATTGCCGGGGTCGGCTGCATGATTGATTCCTGCGGCAAATGCGTTTTCTGTCTGGCGGGCAAGGAACAGTATTGCCTTGCCGGCGCAACCTTCACCTATGGTCAGCCTGGCGTATTTGGCGGATATTCCACCAACATTGTCGTCACGCAGCGCTTTGCCCTGAAGATACCCGACGGCATCCCGCCTGAGCAGGCCGCACCGCTGCTTTGCGCTGGCGTCACCACCTACTCTCCCATGAAAGCGCTTAATATCCGGAAGGGCCAGAAAGTCGGCATTGCCGGGCTGGGCGGGCTGGGGCACATGGCCCTGCAATACGCCAAAGTCATGGGTGCGGAAGTCACGGTTTTTGAAATCACCGACAGTAAAATCGCCACGGCAAGAAAACTCGGCGCA
>JAISIS010000171.1 GCA_031261905.1 Burkholderiaceae bacterium | reverse complement strand
TGTGGAAAACGGCCAAGCCCATCCTGGAGGAATGGATGAAAGAGCAAATCGGCTTAAAAGGCATGATGCGCGAATTCAGCAAGGAAGCTGTGCGCTACGGACATATTTTCCCGCAGTTGCCCCGCCTGTTTCAGCAGGCGCTGATCCGGATTGCCGAGCCGGATACGGAAAAAGACCTT
Source organism: Burkholderiaceae bacterium (assembly GCA_031261905.1). GTDB lineage: Bacteria > Pseudomonadota > Gammaproteobacteria > Burkholderiales > Burkholderiaceae_D > Oxalobacter. The sequence continues at coordinate 4,866 of JAISIS010000171.1, read as the reverse complement.
TTGCTCAGGCAGCTGATTGATGAGCAAAAGCGGACAAAACGCCTGCTTCACGGCCTTATTTATTTCGCCTGCGGCCTCGTGGCGGGTCTTTTTTTCTTCCGTTTTCCGGAAGTCTGGCAACACTTTTTCTTTTGAGCGAACATGCAGCTAACCCTTTGAAAACACAAACCTGATTTTCTTTTTGGAATTATTGGGAACAGCCGCAAAAAAGCGCATATAATTGCGAATCTTTTTAATTCTGGATTTCAAATTGTTTTTTCGTCGGCATGAACACGCTTATCTGGTTTGTCATCCTGTACTGGGTCATCTCTGTTGGCATCGGTATCTATGCCGCGCGTTATGTAAGAAACTCCAATGATTTTGCGGTAGCGGGCAGATCACTGCCCATGTCGGTCGTCACCGCCACGGTTTTTGCTACCTGGTTCGGCTCGGAAGCGGTTCTGGGCATCCCCGCCACCTTTGTTGAGGAAGGGTTTCGCGGCGTCATCGCGGATCCATTCGGTTCCGGCATGTGCCTGATGCTGGTGGGCATCCTGTTCGCCAAACGCCTGTACCGGATGAACCTGATGACTATCAGCGATTATTACCGCAACCGCTTTGGCCGCGCGGTGGAAATCCTGGTGACGCTGTGCATCGTGGTTTCCTATCTCGGCTGGGTCGCCGCCCAGATCAAGGCGCTTGGGCTGGTGTTCAATGTGGTGTCCGGCGGCGCGATTTCCATGAATGCAGGCATGATTATCGGCGCGGCCAGCGTATTGATTTATACGCTCATGGGCGGGATGTGGTCTGTAGCGATAACGGACTTCCTGCAAATGATAATTATCGTTATCGGCATCCTGTACATAAGCTGGGAAGTATCCGGCATGGTCGGGGGCGCGCATGTCATCATCAGCCACGCCGCTGCGGCAGGCAAGCTCAATATACTGCCCAAGGCGGAGTTGCGGGATATTCTGTGGTTTCTCGCCGCCTGGTTTACCCTGATGTTTGGCTCCATGCCGCAGCAGGACGTCTTTCAGCGGATTGCATCTTCCCGCTCCGAAAAGATCGCGCGCAACGCTTCCATCCTGGGCGGCGGGCTGTATGTGCTGTTTGCGCTGGTTCCCATGTTCCTGTGTTATTCCGCCACCCTGATTGATCCCGCCATGGTGGATGAACTTATCGGGAAAGACGCGCAACTGATTCTGCCGACCATGATTATGGCGAAGATGCCGGTGTTTGCGCAGATCATGTTTTTCGGCGCGCTGCTTTCCGCAATCAAGAGCTGTGCCAGCGCAACCCTGCTTGCGCCCTCGGTGACTTTTTCCGAAAACGTGATCAAGGAAATGCTGCCGGGCATGAGCGACAGGCAATCGCTTTTCACCATGCGCGTGGTGGTACTCGTGTTTGCCGCCGTTGTAACCGGTTTCGCCATGAGTACGGATTCCAATATTTTCCAGATGGTTGAAAACGCCTACAAGGTTACGCTGGTTGCGGCATTCGTGCCGCTGATTTTCGGTTTTTACTGGAAGCGCGCCAACAGCCGCGGCGCACTGACTTCCATGATACTGGGCCTGATCACCTGGATCGGCATGGAACTTCTCAACCCGGAAGGATTGATCCCGCCGCAACTCCTGGGGCTTGGCATGGCACTCATCGGCATGGTGGCCGGATCTCTCCTTTACCGCCCTGCTCAGGACAAGATAACGGATTCCGGGCAGACGGCGTAACCGTATAAATATGCCCGGAAACACTTTATAATAAAAAACTTTGGATGGATTTCTTCCGGGAGAATCTGTACCCCGTATTTGAGGGGCCTGACACATTTCATTCCGGTTTTTGAGACCCCGCTTTTTATGGCGGAGCGATTCATTGGAGTAACCATATGCCTATTTACACTTATCGCTGCGAAGCGTGCGACCATCAAAAGGATGTGCTGCAAAAGCTCTCGGATGCGCCGCTGACGCAATGCCCGTCCTGCAACAAGGAGAGTTTCAAAAAACAACTGACGGCCGCAGGCATCAGCACCGGCTCGGCAGACGTATCATCTGGCGCGCCATCGCCCTGCATGGCTTGCCCGATGGGACATAACGGCCCCTGCGGTTAAGCTGGAAACCTGCAATCCCTTGCCGCGTGGCGATGCCCCGCAACCCAATTTAACAATCGATAAACAATAGGCAAAACAACATGTCGATGCGAACGAACTACTGCGGCCTCACGACAGAGGCTTTGATGGGTCAGACGGTCAGCCTGTGCGGCTGGGTACACCGGAGACGGGATCATGGCGGAATTATTTTTATTGACCTGCGCGACCGTGAAGGTCTGGTGCAGGTGGTTTGCGACCCGGACAGACCAAAAGTGTTCGCCCGGGCGGAATCCATCCGCAACGAGTACTGCATACGCGTTACCGGCCAGGTGCGCGAGCGCCCTGCGGGAACGATAAACCCCGCCCTGACATCCGGCAAGGTGGAAGTATTCTGCGAAGATCTGGAGATACTCAATACTTCGGTCACGCCGCCTTTCATGCTGGATGACGACCATCTTTCCGAAACCACCCGCCTGACGCATCGCGTGCTGGATTTGCGCCGTCCGGCCATGCAGCAAAATATGCGCCTGCGTTACCAGGTGACGATGGCTGTTCGCCGCTTCCTGGACGGTAATGGCTTTATTGATATTGAAACGCCGATGCTGACCCGCTCCACCCCGGAAGGCGCGCGCGATTATCTGGTGCCTTCCCGCGTGAACGCGGGCGAATTTTACGCCTTGCCGCAATCGCCCCAGCTTTTCAAGCAATTGCTGATGGTGGCCGGGTTTGACCGCTACTACCAGATTACCAAATGCTTCCGGGATGAAGACCTGCGCGCCGACCGCCAGCCCGAATTTACGCAGATTGACTGTGAAACCTCTTTCATGAACGAGCAGGAAATCCGTGACCTGTTTGAGCAGATGCTGCGCGGTGTTTTCAAAAGTGTTATTGATGTGGAACTGCCTTCGCCTTTCCCTGTCATGAAACACGCGGAAGCCATGTCCCGCTATGGTTCGGACAAGCCCGATCTGCGGGTCAAACTGGAGCTGACCGAACTGACGGACGTGATGAAGAATGTGGCCTTCAAGGTATTCAGCACCGCCGCCAATATGCAGGGCGGGCGGGTCGCCGCTCTCCTGGTGCCGGGTGGCGCAAAAGAAGGCTCCGGTATGCCGCGTTCGGAAATTGATGCCTATACCCGGTTTGTCGCCATTTATGGCGCAAAAGGGCTGGCCTATATCCGCGTGAACAAAAAGGAAGAAGGCGCGGCGGGCCTGCAATCGCCCATCGTTAAAAACCTGAGTGACGAAGTCCTGACGCAGATACTGGAACGCACCGGCGCGCAAAATGGCGACCTGATTTTCTTTGGCGCGGACAACGCGCGTATTGTGAATGATGCGATGGGCGCGCTGCGCACCAGGATCGGACATTCCGACTTCGGTAAAAACAACGGTCTCCTTGAAGAAGGCTGGAAACCGCTGTGGGTGGTGGATTTCCCCATGTTTGAATATGACGAGGATGCCGGACGCTGGAGCGCCATGCACCATCCCTTCACCTCGCCCATGGACGGTCATGAAGACTTGCTGGAAACCGATCCGGGACGCTGCCTGGCCAAAGCTTATGACATGGTGCTCAATGGCTGGGAGCTTGGGGGCGGCTCTGTCCGTATTCACCGCCAGGATATCCAGACCAAGGTATTCGGGGCGCTCAAAATTGACGAAGAGGAAGCACGCGAAAAATTCGGCTTTTTGCTGGATGCTCTGCAATATGGCGCGCCGCCGCATGGCGGGCTGGCATTCGGGCTGGATCGCATCGTCACGCTTATGACGGGTTCCGAATCCATCCGCGATGTGATTGCGTTCCCGAAAACCCAGCGGGCGCAGGATTTGCTGACGCAAGCGCCTTCGCCGGTTAGTGAGCGCCAGCTTCAGGAGCTTCATATCCGTCTGCGCAAAACAGAGCAGCCGAAAACTGCCTGAGCCAGGTCAGGAAAAACCACAGGGCGGCATGATGGTGAAACCTTACAAGATTCCCGAATCCGTCCTGGTGGTAATTTACAGCGATGCGCTGGATGTCCTTTTGATGGAACGCGCTGGCAATCCCGGATTCTGGCAATCCGTGACAGGTTCCAGGGCATCACCTGAAGAAAGCCTGCTTGAAACCGCCATCCGGGAAGTGGGTGAGGAAACCGGAATCAGGGTCATCCCGCCTGATGACGGGCAAGCCAACTCCGGAAATGAGGTATCGGTGGATCATCTGCATGACTGGCGGATGACCAACCGTTACGAGATTTACCCGGCCTGGCGTTACCGCTACGCGCCCGGCGTGACAATGAATACCGAACATGTTTTTGCCCTGCGCGTGCCGGGAGACATCCCGGTACGCCTGGAACCACGCGAACATCTCCGCCACATCTGGCTCCCCTACCAGGAAGCCGCCACCCGCTGCTTCTCCACCTCCAACGCCGCCGCCATCCTCCAGTTGCCTGAGCGGGTGCGGGCTGTATAGGGTTGCAGGTAAAGCAAAAAACCGTTTTTTGCCAGGATTTCGCCCTTTCCTACCGATCTTCCAGGGTATGAAACACCCTCAGGATATAAATTTCGGCATCAATAATCTGGTAGCGGATTTCATACTGGTATACCAGCAACCTCCTGACTTCATCCGGCTGGTGCTCATCCATTCGTCTGCCAATGCGCGGATTACCCAGCAGCGTTAGCTGAATATCATCAATTAATTCGTTGACAAGGCCTGAGGCGTGAACATAATTTCCCGTTTGACGAAAGCGGAACTCAATCAGACGAAAAACATCTTCATCAGCATGATCCGACCAGTAAATGCTATCCGGTCTGCCCATGCTCAATGCT
>JAISIS010000156.1 GCA_031261905.1 Burkholderiaceae bacterium | reverse complement strand
CTTAACCCGATTTCAAGCCAGATGAGCGTGATGCGTTCCACTTTGCTGGGATCGCTTGTCGCCAATGTGCGTTATAACCTTAATCGCCGTGCCGCGCGTGTGCGGGTTTTCGAGATTGCTTCTGTTTTTCTGCGCGATACGGCGCAGGTTGACGTCGTAAATGCGGTGGCCGGATATGATCAGCCCAAACGCCTGGCGGCGATTGCCTATGGCCCGGCGGAAGAGGATCAGTGGGGCATGCCCGCAAGGCCGGTAGATTTTTTTGATGTGAAGGCGGATCTGGAAGCGCTGATCGCACCGCGCGCCTTCCGTTTTGAAAAGGCGGAGCATCCGGCCTGCCATCCGGGACGCTGTGCCAGGATTATGCAGGACGGGATTGCGGTTGGCGTGATTGGCGAACTGCACCCGTTCTTGCGGCAGAAGTATGAGTTGCCTGCCGCGCCGGTTCTGTTTGAAATCGCGCTGGAGGCGCTGCAACCGGGCGATATTCCGGTTTACCGGGAAATTTCCCGTTTCCCGCCGGTGATGCGGGATATTGCGCTGGTGGCGCCGCAGTCGGTAGCCGCATCGGCGTTGATGGATGCGTTTGAAATGGCGCGCCGCGACGACCCGCAGTGTGCTATTATGCAGCGTGTTGTTTTATTTGATGAATACCGTGGTAAAGGTTTGGGGGAAAACGAAAAGAGCCTTGCTTTCCGTTTTACCCTGCGTGATAGCCGGGCAACATTGCAGGATGAGGCCGTGGATGCGGCAATGAAAGCGTTTGTTGCCGTGGCGGAAAAAACATCAGGCGCCCGCTTGCGTGTTTGATGGCCTTGAACAACAATAATGATAAATTCATCAGCCAATATGTCAGATTCTGTCATTCAGCCTAATCTTATGAACAGTATGTTATCCGAGAATATCGCACCGGCATCTACAGAACTCACGCAGCCGGTAAAAACGCTTACCAAAGCGGAAATTGCCGAAACGCTGTATGAGCGTGTCGGTCTTAACAAACGCGAAGCCAAGGAAATGGTCAATTCGTTTTTCGGCGAGATTATTAACTCGCTGGCGCGCGGAGAGGAAGTGAAATTGTCCGGGTTTGGCAATTTCACCTTGCGCACCAAGCCGGAACGCCCAGGCCGCAATCCGAGAACCGGCGTGGAAATACCGATTACGGCCCGCCGCGTGGTTTCTTTTCACGCCAGCCAGAAACTGAAAGAAGTGGTTGATTTCCCTCCCAATAAATAACGTGACGTCTTATGACAGACCAGGACAGCAAAGGTCAGACAGGTGCTTTGCCTCCCATACCGGCAAAGAGTTACTTCACAATTGGTGAGGTAAGCGAGCTTTGCGGCGTAAAGCCTCATGTCCTGCGTTACTGGGAACAGGAGTTTACACAGTTAAAGCCTGTCAAGCGGCGTGGAAACAGGCGTTACTATCAGCATCATGAAGTGTTGCTGATCCGCCGTATCCGCGAGTTGCTGTATGAGCAGGGTTTTACAATCAATGGCGCGCGCAACCGCCTGAAAGAGGGCAGGCGCACGAAGGAGGCTGCTCCGGAAGACACCGGGCGGCAGGTCGTCGTGGCAGGTATGAATGTGGCGGCGCTTCGCGCCGAGATGGAGGCCATCCTGCAGCTGCTGACGCTGCCGGGCAGTGCATCCGGGCAGGCGTAACAGGACAGGAATATTGGCCGGATATGCGTATTCTGATCAGCAATGATGACGGCTATCTGGCGCCCGGCATCAATGCGCTGGCACGGGCGCTGGCTTCCGTTGCCGAAATTGCTGTTTTTGCGCCGGACAGCAATCGCTCCGGCGCTTCCAGTTCGCTGACGCTTGAAAAGCCGATTTCGGTGTACACGGCGGAAAACGGGTTTCACTATACAACAGGTACGCCTTCCGATTGCGTGCATATCGCCCTGACTGGCGTGTTGCCCTGGAAGCCCGATCTGGTAGTGACCGGTATCAATCATGGCGCCAATATGGGTGAGGATACCCTGTATTCGGGTACGGTTGCCGCCGCCATGGAAGCCTTTCTTTTTGATATCCCCGCGATTGCGTTTTCGCAGGTTGAGCGGGGCTGGATGGAACTGGAGAGCGCGGCGCTTGTGGCGCGCGATCTGGTGCTGGCGGTGTATGAATCCATGCCGCGCCCGTTTCTGCTGAATGTGAATATACCCAATCGTCCGTATGATGAATTCGGGCCTGCACTGGCAACACGCCTGGGGCGACGGCATCATTCGGAAGACGTTCTGAAAACCCTGGATCCGTTCGGGCGGGAAATGTTCTGGATCGGGCCGACCGGCCAAACGCGGGATGCCGGGGAAGGGACGGATTTTTATGCCGTAAAGAATGGGCATATATCGGTGACGCCGCTTAAATTTGAATGGACGGAAGAGCGGCATATGGATGATTTGCGGAAAGCGCTGACATGAATGACAGGAAGTCCGGCAAATTTCCACTTCCACTTTCCAGTGTGATTGGGCCGCGCAAAAGGCAGGGGCAGGATGCGGACTATCGGTTAAAGGAAGTCACGCCACAAACGGCAATACGGAATCGGATGCAACCCCCGGTTGCGGCAAAAACGGTTCCGCCTCCATCAGGCCTGCCGCTTTCATTGTCCGGATCAAGGAAATCACCGGAGACAATACCAGGTGCTGTGGCGATGGCGGAAAAGATGACCGCGCTGGGCATCAGAAATGCCATGACGCTGGCGGCCATGCGTGCGGTCCCTCGTCATCTTTTTGTGGCGGATGGCCTGCGCTATCAGGCATATGAGGATACTGCGCTGCCTATCGGACATCATCAGACCATTTCCCGCCCTTATATTGTGGCGCGTATGATTGAGGCGGTGCTGGAGGGTGCAGGCGGCAGAAAGCTCCCGCGTGTGCTGGAAATAGGTACGGGTTGCGGTTATCAGGCGGCGGTTCTGGCGCAGGTTGCTGACGAAGTGTATTCCATTGAGCGCATCAAGGCGTTGCATGAGCAGGCAAAGAGCAACTTGCGCGTCTTGCGGATACCGAATCTGAGGCTGCATTACGGGGACGGTATGCTGGGCCTGCCGCAGGTTGCGCCTTTTGACGCGATTGTACTGGCGGCTGCAGGGCTTGAAGTGCCGCAGGCGCTTTTTGAGCAACTTGCGGTAGGCGGCCACATGATTGCGCCTGTCGGCAGGGAAAAACAGACATTGCAGTTGACAAAACGGACGGGTGCGAGACAATGGCAATCCGTGATGCTGGAAGATTGCCACTTTGTGCCTTTGCGCCAGGGTGTTGTTTGAACAGGAACAGGATCTGAGTGATATTGATTGGAAAGGCGTTTATGAAAAGACTGGTCTATCCTTTGGCCGTGGTGGTTTGTGCGGCGCTGACGGCATGTGGTACATCTGAAACGCAGGCGCCGGTCGAGGATCGTTCTGTAGGCTACATGCCGCAGTCCGCTCCGGTGGTCGGACCGGGATATTACGCGGTGCAGAAAGGCGATACGCTGTATCGTATTTCCCGCGCGAAAGGGCAAACGGTTGCTGATCTGGTTGCCTGGAACAATTTGAGCGATCCCAATGCCATCAATGAAGGACAGGTGCTGCGCGTGGTTCCGCCGGAAGCAGGCGGCGCGGCTCCCGCTCCCGCTTCAGCACAGACGGCTGCTGTGGCGGATTCCAGCCGCGATGTTCAACCACTTGCCGCTTCCGATGCGCCGCCCA
>JAISIS010000107.1 GCA_031261905.1 Burkholderiaceae bacterium | reverse complement strand
AAGGCCTGGAAGCCGCTTCAGCGCGAACGTACCGTTTCGCAGGCGCTTCAGGCGTACGCCATGATGGCGACCTCCGCAGATCGCGGTGCGGTCAGGGATATCAACCAACTGAAAAAATGAATACTTGCTTCCGGGCGCGGCTTGCGTATGCCGCCAGCGGATTGCAACATGATTCCGAAATGATTAGGATGGCAACATGAGCACCAATCCCGTTCAAAATAACAGTGATGCCTGGTCCGGCCGGTTTTCCGAGCCGGTGGATGCGCTGGTGCAGCGCTATACGGCCTCGGTCACGTTTGACAAGCGGCTGGCGCTTTATGATATTGAGGGGTCGCTTGCCCACGCGGAAATGTTGCACGCCCAGGGGATTCTGACAGCCGCAGACTATGCCGATATCCGGCGCGGCATGGCGCAGATAGTTGCTGAAATCCGGGAAGGACACTTTGCCTGGCGGGTGGCGCTGGAAGACGTACATATGAACATTGAGTGGCGTCTGACGGAGCTTATCGGCGATGCGGGGAAACGCCTCCATACCGGACGTTCCCGCAATGACCAGGTGGCGACTGATATCCGTCTGTACCTGCGGGCGGAAATAGACGGTATCACCAGATTGCTGCGCAGTCTGTGTAATGTGCTTCTGGATGTGGCCGAACGCCACGCCGCGACCATCATGCCGGGCTTTACGCATCTTCAGGTGGCGCAACCTGTTACTTTCGGTCATCATATGCTGGCATATGCCGAAATGTTTTCGCGGGATATTGCGCGGATGGCGGATTGCCGCGTCAGGGTCAACCGTTTGCCGCTGGGCGCGGCAGCGCTGGCCGGGACTACCTTTGCGATTGACCGCGAGCGCGTGGCGAGGACGCTGGATTTTGATGGCGTATGCCGCAATTCGCTGGATGCCGTTTCCGACCGGGATTTTGCCATTGAGTTCTGCGCGGCTGCCGCGCTGGTCATGACGCATATTTCACGCCTGTCGGAAGAGCTTATACTGTGGATGAACCCGCGATTTGCTTTCATTGATATTCCGGATCGTTTCTGCACCGGCTCCTCTATCATGCCGCAGAAGAAAAATCCGGACGTGCCGGAACTGGCACGTGGCAAGACCGGCAGGATCAATGGCAACCTTATGTCGCTTCTGACGCTGATGAAAGGGCAGCCGCTGGCCTATAACAAGGATAATCAGGAAGACAAGGAACCGCTGTTCGATACGGTGGATACCGTGAGTGATACACTTCGTATCTTTGTGGATATGATGGGTGCTATCACCGTGCGGGAAAAATCCATGCGCCAGGCGGCGCTGGAAGGTTATGCGACCGCAACGGATCTGGCTGACTACCTGGTAAAGAAGGGATTGCCTTTCCGTGTGGCGCACGAAGTTGTGGCAAAGGCTGTGCGCGCCTGTGTGGAACGCGGTTGCGACCTGAGTGACCTGACACTTGGGGAAATGCAGGAATTTTCGCCGCTCATCGAGCAGGATGTCATGGCGGTACTTACGCTGGAAGGCTCTGTCTGCGCGAGGAACCACATAGGCGGGGCCGCGCCTGAACAGGTGCTGAAAGCGGTTGCGGCGATGCGAAAGAATCTGGAATAACGGCAGTCTGCGGCATTCCGGCAGGGGTGCGGCAGGCATGTTTTTAACTGAGTCAGGAGGAGTTCTTGTTTTCCATTATTGAAGCAGCCGGCTGGCCCATCTGGCTCCTGTTGATCGCGTCGGTTATTGGTATGGCGCTGATTATTGAGCGTCTGTGGTATTTGCGCCGCAACCGGATTGTCCCCAAAGGTTTGCTGGAAGAAGTGATACGGGTCTATCGTGAAGACAAGGTAAATGAGGAAACGATAGAAAGGCTCGAAAAGGATTCTCCGCTGGGCATTATTCTGGCGGCGGCAGTGCGCCATGCAGGGGTCTCGCGCGAGGAAATGCGCAATGCCATTGAAGAGACAGGACGTGGCGTGGCGCATCAACTGGAGCGCTTTCTGACCACTATCGGCACCATTGCCACCCTCTCACCGCTGATGGGCTTGTTTGGCACGGTGGTGGGCATGATCGAGATTTTCGGTTCCCAGACATCGGCGGGCGCGAATCCTGTCCAGTTGGCGCACGGTATTTCCATCGCGTTGTACAACACCGGTTTTGGTTTGCTGATAGCTATGCCGACGCTGCTGTTTTACCGCCATTTCCGCGCGCTGGTGGACAGTTTCCTGGTCGAGATGGAGATGCAGGCAGCCAGGCTGGTTGAGGTGGTTCATACCCATCACTTTATGGAAGTGTAGAAGGCGCTTATGGATTTTCGCAAGCGGAAAGTGCGTGATGATCCGGAAATCAACCTGATTCCGTTTATTGATGTGTTGCTCGTCATCCTGATTTTTCTGATGGTGACGACAACCTACAGCAAGTACACGGAATTACAGGTAACGCTGCCTGTTGCACACGCCGACATGATGCCGGAGCGGCCCAACGAGTTATATATCGCAATTGACGCGGCAGGCAACTATGCCATCAATAACCATCGGATCGTTTACGAAAACCCGGCGCAACTGGCAAGAGAGATGCGGATAGCCGCGCCGGAAGGCAAGGACGCCAGGGATCCGATTGTGGTCATCGCGGCGGATGGCAGCGCGCCGCACCAGCGAGTGGTCAACGTCATGGAGGCCGCACGCCTGGCCGGGCTGGAAAGACTGACTTTTGCCACGCAATCGGAAGCGGGCGGATAAGCCGGGTCCATGAAAGCGCAGCCGCGAACCGACTGGACGATTTTCTGGCTGCGCCGGGGTAATCTTGCCCGGCTGCTGTGGCCGTTTTCCCTGCTTTTCCGTCTGATAGTATGGTTCAGGCGCAAGGCGTACCAGGCAGGCTGGTTTCGCTCGGTTCGCCTGCCTGTTCCTGTCGTGGTGGTAGGTAATATCTTTATTGGAGGTACAGGCAAGACGCCCCTCACCATCTGGCTGGTGAAGGTGTTGAGGGAGGCCGGTTTTCATCCCGGTGTTGTTTCCCGCGGTTACGGATCAAGGAACGATGCGCCGCAGGAGGTGTTGCCGGATTCCCTTCCTGAAAATACCGGAGATGAGCCGGTGCTGATACGGACACATGCCGCCTGCCCGGTAGTTGTCGGACGCACGCGCGCCGATGCGGCCCGCTTTTTGCTGGAACAGCATCCCGAAATCAATATTATTGTTTCCGATGACGGCCTGCAACATTACGCCATGCGGCGGGATATAGAAATTGTGCTGTTTGACGGGAGAGGAGCCGGAAACGGCTGGATGCTGCCCGCAGGGCCATTGCGCGAACCCCGCACCCGCCGCCGTGATTTTACGGTGGTAAACAGCGTGAATTATCCAGCGCCGGGTAACCTGATTTACTCTCCTGATATTTTCCTGATGCATCTGCAAGGAGAGGCCGCCGAACAACTCGCTGACCGTTCCAGACGCATCACGCTTGCAGCCTTGTCGGAAAAGGCGCGGCAGACCCATCTGCGGATTACCGCCGTGGCCGGTATCGGCAACCCGTCGCGGTTCTTTGTTATGCTCCGGAGCGCCGGGCTGGATATAGCGGAGTGGCCGCTTCCTGATCATTTTGATTATGCCGCTAATCCGTTTGCGCAAATTCAGGCCGATGTCATTCTGATCACAGAGAAAGATGCGGTAAAATGTGCGCGGATAGAGGCCATTGCGAAAGATGCGCGCATCTGGGTCGTTCCCGTTGAGGCGCGGCTTGAGGGCGGACTGGCGCAAAAGATTGTGGAGAAATGCCGTGAATACGGATCTGCTTGAAATACTGGTATGCCCCTTGTGCAAGTCGCCGCTTTCCTGGAACAGGGAAAAGGAAGAACTTATCTGCAAGCCGGACAGGCTGGCCTATCCGGTGCGGGACGGCATTCCGGTCATGCTGGCTGATCAGGCAAGGGAGCTGGGTGAGAATGAACTGCCATAACGCAAGACTTTGAGCGAGGGCGTCCATGTCTTTTCATATCGTGATCCCCGCCCGGCTGGCGTCAACCCGTCTGCCCAACAAGCCGCTTGCCGATATTGACGGCAAGCCTATGGTTGTGCGCACGGCGGAGCAGGCGCGCCTGTCTGGCGCGGCTGATGTGATTGTCGCGACAGACGCGACCGCCATCATGGATGCCTGCGCCCGGCACGGTGTACGGGCGATGATGACGCAGGCATCGCACCCTTCCGGCACAGACCGGATTGCCGAGGTTGCCCGCAATACGGGGTGGCCGGACAAGGCGATTGTCGTCAACGTTCAGGGAGATGAGCCACTGATTGATCCGGCGCTTGTTGCGGCCACGGCGGCAAAGGTCAGCGGCGATGTGCCGATGGCTACCGCCGCGCATCCGCTGCATGAACTGGATGATGTTTTTAATCCCAATATCGTAAAGGTTGTGTTTGACCGGGAAGGCCGGGCGCTTTATTTCTCGCGCGCGCCGATTCCCTGGCATCGGGATTCGTTTCAGGAAGGCGCACGTTATCTGCCAGCAGGATATGCGGCTTACCGTCACATAGGGCTTTACGCGTTCCGCAACGATTTCCTGCAGCGCTATGCGGAATTGCCTGTTTCGCCCCTGGAGCAGTTTGAGGCGCTGGAACAATTGCGGGTGCTCTGGCATGGCTATGCCATCGCGGTACATGTAAGTGAATCTGCTCCGGCTGCCGGTGTGGATACGCCCGCTGATCTTGAACTGGTCCGGCGGCATTTTGCGCAGGCGCGCCAGGCAGGCGGGATGAAGTGAACGCAATACGCGCGTCAAAAAGCTCGAAATTATTACCGTTCCAAGTTAAAATTCAATGTTTACTGGAAATTACGTAAATTAATTGAACGGGCGGAACCGGGCGGAACCGGGTAAAGTAACCGCAAAGCCTGCTTTGTCGCCCCTTTTCAGATTGGAAAATTGTAATGCGCCTCATTTTGTTGGGAGCACCCGGCGCCGGGAAGGGTACGCAGGCCACGTTTATCCGCGAAAAATACGGTATTCCCCAGATTTCAACGGGTGATATGCTGCGCGCGGCCGTCAAGGCCGGAACACCGCTGGGGCTGGAAGCAAAGAAAGTCATGGATGCCGGTGGCCTGGTTTCGGATGATCTCATCATAAATCTGGTCAGGGAGCGCCTGAAAGAACCGGATTGCCGGGCAGGCTATCTGTTTGACGGCTTCCCCAGAACGCTGGGTCAGGCCGGGGCGCTGAAAGATGCGGGGATCGCCATTGACTGCGTTATTGAAATAGATGTGCCGGATGACGTGATTATTTCCCGCATGAGCGGTCGCCGCGTTCATCCCTCGTCCGGCCGCACCTACCATGTCACTTTCCATCCTCCCAAAACGGAAGGCAAGGATGACATTACCGGGGAAGATCTGATTATCCGTGATGATGACAGGGAGGAAACCGTGAAGAAACGGCTGGCCGTTTATCACGAACAAACGGAAATCCTGACGGATTATTACAGCAAATGGGCAGCTTCCGGCAAACCAGGCGCTCCCCGTTTCAGCCGCCTTTCCGGCATTGGCTCCATTGAGGAAATCACCGCGAATCTGCTGAAGGCATTGGGCGACTGAACGCCTCTTGTCGGCGGATGACATTCAACATTATTACTAAACATTATTTGATACGAAAACAGAAGGAGTAAACATGGCAGCAGGTTTGTGGTTTGCCGTAGTGTGTGGAGTTATTGCCGTTGTATACGGTCTTGTGACGCGAAACTGGGTGCTCAGGCAGGATGCGGGCAACCAGGCCATGCAGGATATCTCTCATGCCATCCAGCAGGGCGCCGCAGCTTATCTGGCGCGCCAGTACCGTACGATTGCGATAGTCGGCATTATCCTTTTTATTGCCATCGGCTTTATTCCCGGACTGGGCTTTTCAACCGCCATTGGCTTTCTTGTCGGCGCTATTCTTTCCGGCGCCTGCGGTTTTATCGGCATGAATGTATCTGTCCGCGCCAATGTGCGCACGGCACAGGCCGCCTCGAACGGCATGAATGAGGCGCTGAATGTCGCTTTCAGGGGCGGCGCGATTACCGGTATGCTGGTGGCCGGGCTGGGGCTTTTGGGTGTAGCGCTTTTTTATCTGGGGCTGATTGTCGCCGCACCGGCCAATACTTCCCTCTCGCCGCACGACATCATCAAACCCCTGATCGGGCTGGCCTTCGGCGCATCGCTGATTTCCATTTTCGCCCGTCTTGGGGGCGGCATTTTCACGAAAGGCGCTGACGTTGGCGCGGATCTGGTCGGCAAGGTCGAGGCGGGCATCCCCGAAGACGACCCGCGCAACCCGGCTGTGATTGCGGATAACGTGGGTGACAATGTGGGTGACTGTGCCGGGATGGCGGCTGACCTGTTTGAAACCTATGTGGTTACGCTGATCGCTACCATGTTGCTGGGCGCGCTGCTGATTACCAACGCCACCACCCAGGCCATCCTGTATCCGCTGGTGCTGGGCGGTGTTTCCATTATCGGTTCCATTGTCGGCTGTTCCCTGGTCAAGGCGGAGCCGGGCAAGAAGATCATGTCCGCCCTGTATCGCGGGTTGTGGTGGGCTGCCGCGCTTTCGCTGGTTGGCTTTGTTATCGTCACCTGGTTCATGATGCCGCCTGATATGCGCTGGCAGATGATTGGCGCATCGGTTGTCGGCATTGTGCTGACGGCGCTGATGGTTTACATCACCGAATATTACACAGCAACCGAGTACAAGCCTGTCAGATATATTGCCGAAGCATCCACTACTGGCCACGGTACGAACATCATTGCCGGTCTGGGCGTTTCCATGAAATCAACCGCTTATCCGGTGCTGGCGGTTTGCGCCGCCATCTTTGTGGCTTACCAGTTCTGCGGCGGCCTGTATGGTGTGGCGATTGCCGCCACCTCCATGCTTTCCATGGCGGGCATTATCGTGGCGCTGGATGCCTATGGCCCGATTACCGATAACGCGGGCGGCATTGCCGAAATGTCCGGTATGCCGGAATCAGTCCGCGCCATTACCGATCCGCTGGATGCTGTGGGCAACACCACCAAGGCGGTGACCAAAGGCTATGCGATCGGTTCGGCCGGTCTGGCTGCGCTGGTGCTGTTTGCGGACTATACCCACGCGCTGGAATCTGCCGGTCACGCCACGACCTTTGAATTGTCCAATCCGCGTGTGATCATCGGCCTGATTATCGGCGGCCTGATTCCTTACCTCTTCAGCGCTATGGCGATGGAAGCTGTAGGCCGCGCGGCTGGTGCGGTGGTTGTGGAAGTGCGCCGCCAGTTCAAGGAAATCGCCGGCATCATGACGGGCAAGGAAAAACCGCAGTACGACAAGGCGGTGGATATGCTGACTTCCGCCGCGATCAAGGAAATGATTATCCCGTCAATCCTTCCCGTTATCGTGCCTATTGCGGTAGGTCTCAGTCTGGGCGCGGCCGCGCTGGGCGGTGTGCTGATGGGAACGATTGTCACGGGCCTCTTTGTCGCCATTTCCATGACGACCGGCGGCGGCGCCTGGGACAATGCCAAGAAATATATTGAGGATGGCCATTTTGGCGGAAAAGGTTCCGAAGCGCACAAGGCGGCGGTAACCGGTGATACCGTTGGCGACCCGTACAAGGATACG
>JAISIS010000062.1 GCA_031261905.1 Burkholderiaceae bacterium | reverse complement strand
ATAACCACAGGGGGCAAGGGAAGGTGAAGCCTTCCCGGAATGCAAAAGAAGCATGGGGGTTTCCATGCTTCTTTCACCGTTAATCCGGTTGCGCGTCAGTTGATGGTGGTGACGAGCTTTCTGCCCACCTTTTCCTCAACAGCCGTTACCTTGCTTTCCATGCGCGTCTGGTTATTGCCAGGTTTGGAGTCCACCCGCATAACAATAGAAATGCGGTCACAATCCTTCGCCAGTTCGGCATGGCACTGGCTGACGACAGACATCACCTGCTCCAGCTCGCCCTCAACGACAGTGCTCATGGGCGAAAGACGATACTTCAGTCCGCTCTTGTCAATAATATCCAGCACACGGGCCACATAAGGGCTCATGCTGCCGAGAACATTATTCGGGAAAATGGCAAGTTCCATCAATACCATAAAGCGCTCCTTCCTGTAAAAGTGAGTATAAAAACTGAAAACCGGTTTATCCCTGAATAACCATGCCTGCCTGACCTGGTTTGACGATATCCCCGCCAATAGCGCCGAGCATGGAAAGCGTTTGTTCCGCGCCCGTACAATGGCAGGGAACCAGAAATTCAGGCTGCCATGATTTCATGGCGTCAAAAGTGTAATTCAGGCGTTTCTCATCCGCGTTCACCAGATGCATCCCGCCGATAATGCCGCGAATGCGGTCCTTGCCCGAAACCCGGCGGATATAGTCCACCGTATTTACCAGCCCGGCATGGCAACAGCCCAGCAGAATCACAATGCCCTCATCCGTTTCAAACCACATGGACTGGTCATCCTCAATCAGATCATCTTCCCTGCTGGCGTTATCAAGATAAAAAGGGCCGCCCGTATCCTCAACAGGCGAAACACGCGGCACAGGGCCGGTAATGCCGACACCCGGCATAAGATAAAGCGGTGTGCTCAACTCATGCACCCGTCCCGGCGGCAGCGCCAGAAGCGCCTGCCTGGAGGCTTCGGGTATGCCAATAGAGCGGGGATCTGTTCCCGGTTTGCAGCTCCAGCGGTCAACAGACAAATTGTCGCCCATATAAATCCGCGCCTTGTCATTGACCGCGAGAAATTCCGGGAGCGTACCGGTATGGTCATAATGACCGTGGCTCAGCACCAGCGTATCTGCATCGCCGGGATCTATCCCCAGCCGCGCCGCGTTGGCCTGCATTGCGCCTGACTGACCGGTATCAAAAAGGATACGCCGGTCGCCAGCTTCAATCCAGGCGGAAAACCCGTGTTCTTTCTCAAGCGGTTCCGGGGCGTTATTGTCAACCAGCAAAGTAATTTTAAGTGAGGGTAGCGGCATATTTTTCTCCTGTCACAGCACTTTTATCCTAACACACAAGTCTTTTTTGCGCGTTATTTGCAGCAAGTAATGGAGGTGGGGAGAATGAAGAACTGGAAAATAGGCGCCCGTCCGGGTATTGGCTTTCTGGTGTTGATTGCGATGCTGCCGCCCCGAAACCGGCGAGCGTGGATAACGATGCCGGAGACCGGGAAGAATTTTAAGTTGCGATGAAATGATAATAATTTTGCTTCAGAGAAATATCATTTATAATAATGACAGGGGGAATATATTTTTTTTGAAACATTTTGCTTCAAAATAAAATAATATCCTGCCAGCATGCAGGAACATCACTAATCAAAGGTGAACAATATGACAGCAAGTACTGAAATTGCCGCAGAAGCCGGAACCAAACCGGCAGCTAAAATATTGCCGAGAGAATACCTCGCGTTTCGCCTGGGAAACGAGGAATACGGCATTGATATCCTGACTGTACAGGAAATCCGGGGCTATGAAATCAGCACACAGGTAGCGAATGCCCCACAGTTTATGAAAGGCTTCCTGAACTGGCGCGACATTATCGTGCCCATTCTGGATTTGCGCATCAAATTCAATCTGGGCGAGCCAACCTACGATACATTGACCGTAGTGATTATCCTGGAAATAGATGAACGCTTTGTCGGCATCGTAGTGGATTCGGTATCGGATGTGATGTCGCTTTCTCCGGATCAGATTCGTCCCGCGCCGCCGATGGGTACCGTATTGAATACCGATAACCTGATCGGCCTGGGTGCGCTGGAAGACAGAATGCTTATCCTGATGGACATCAAAAAACTGATGGAATCGCCCGAAATGGGCCTGGCTGATCTTCCCGGCATGTAAAGCAGGCAGCGCCAGATCAACAAGGACACGACTTTCCCGGCTATCTGCAGCGGGAAAGTCGTGTCTTTTGTTTACGAAACGCTTAGCTCCAGGCTTTTGCACATCACTTTCAGCGCCTCGGCAATCCGGTCTATTTTCGTACTGTATTTGAGATCAATCAGGCGATTAATTTCTGGTTGCGCAACGTTGAGCTTTTTTGTCCGGTGCGAATCTAGCGGGGTACTTCATCAAAAGTCCTCCTTCTTGATGCCAAGCCTTTCAAGAATAGCTTTCAGTGTTCCGGTTTTCTCAAGAAATTTAACGAAAAAGTTAAATTTAGGCAGGTCAATGTTTCATCATCCATCATCATCGTGCCTTGCGCCCCCAAAATTGCCCCTCGGAAAATATTTTTGCTGCTCGGCAACTTTTTGTTGCTTCCCGGCAATTTATTTGGTAATGTTACGAAAATCATGAAAAATATATAAGTAAATGTTGAAACATATATATACCTCATGATTTTTATATATATCCAATAAAAACAATAACAAATAAATATAAGCAAGCATCAAAAACTAGTACCAAAGTACTATATACGTGCCAAACAATTACTTATAAGATTATTGCGAAATGTATCAGTCTGTAATAATTTTGCGCGGATTGTTACAGACAAAAACATAAAAAGCGCTGGAAAAAACAGATTTCTTGGGGGGAGAGATGTTTACAGGCAGTTCGCGGAACGTGTGTTTGAGGCAGGTATCAGCCTCCGTGCATTGCGTTCGCGAGTCCGGGTTGGGGGGGGGCGCCGCCCGCCCCCACCCGGCGGCCCGGGCCCCCCGCGCCGCCCGCCCCCCCCCCCCCCCCCCCCCCCCCCCCCCCGCCCCCCCCCCCCCCCCCCCCCCCCCCCCCCCCAACCCGGACGCGCGAACGCAATGCACGGAGGCTGATACCTGCCTCAAACACACGTTCCGCAAACTGCCTGTAAACATCTTTCCCCCCAAGAAATCTGCTTTTCCCAGCGCTTTTTAATGTTTTTATCTGTAACAATCCGCGCAAAATTTGTTACAAATTGACACATTTAACAACAATCTTATAAGCGAAATCTTTATGTGTATATAGTACTTTGGTACTAGTTTTGGTTATTTGCTTATAATTTTTTTATATTTTATTTGTCGGCAATATTCAAACCGTTGATAAAGCGCCCCGCCCGCGCAGATGCACATACAGGGCAACGGAATTTGGAAGAAATCCGTACAGGCTGCGGGAGGAGCCGGGGAGATATTCAGGCGGCGTTACATTGTGAAGTTGCATGGGATTTTTGTAACAGACTGCAACTTTGAAGGAGGCATGTAACATGCCTTCCTATAATTGGTCACGATGTATGATGAAGAAATACCGCATGTGCCTTATTTCGGCGTCATCCTGATGTTGAGGAGAATCGCCTGATGACAAAAAATATACTGATTGTTGAAGATAACGCGCGGCTGGCGCGCGCCCAGGGACCGGAAAACACTGCCGGCAAACAAACGGATTGTGCCAATACGGCCTCCTGCAGGACACGCCTGCGGTTTGGCGCACTCGTTATCAACGCCGATTCGCGGCAGGTCACACTGAACGGTGAAGCTGTGGAATTTACGACAGCCGAATTTGACCTGCTCTGGCTGTTGGCCAATCAGGCGGGCCGGATTTTCTCGCGTGACGATATCCTGTATTCGCTGCGCGGCATCAGCTTTGACGGGCTGGATCGCTCGATTGACGCCCGAATCTCACGCCTGCGCAGGAAACTGCACGATCATCCGGATTATCCCGAATACATCAAAACTGTGCGCGGGAAAGGTTACCTCTTTTTCCATGAAGCAGGGCCTGAGGCATGAAACGTTTTGCGACGGCGACTTTCAGCGCTTTCCGGGAATATCTTCAGGCCGGATACGCACCTCGCATCCATTAATTTGCCGGGGCGCGGAACAGCCGCAGCAGGAACCGCAGGCGGAGCCGCCTGTTAATCGCGCTTCCTGTTTTGCCAGTCTGTCCGCTATCCGGACACAACCCGACCGGATGGCTGTCTGCCGAAAGGCGCGATTCAGCCAGGCGCGCAGTGAGACGGGCGCGCCATGCCGCCAGAGAATGACAATGGCGGCAGCCAGTATGATGCCGACGATGAGTCCCTGCATGATTATCCTCCTGTGAAAAACCGGGCAATGTGATACACGGCAAACGCGGATATATAGGCAAGCGCAAACAGGTACGCCACCATGATTCCGGCCATCTTCCAGGAATTGGTTTCCCGCCTGGCGACAATAATCATGGGGATGCACTGCGGCGCGAATACATACCAGGCCAGCAGGGAAAGCGCGGTGGGCAATCCCCAACTGACAGCAAGCACGGTGGAAAGTGCATCGGAAAGCTCATCCCCGGTGGCGGAAAGGGCATAGACCGTGCCCAGCGCGGCAACCGAGGCTTCACGCGCGGCCATGCCGGGAATCAGGGCGATGGAAAGCTGCCAGTTAAAGCCGATCGGCTCAAAGACCGTTTGCAGCATGTAACCCAGTTGCCCGGCCAGGCTGTACCGGATGGCTGGTTCGGTCGCATTTTCCGGCGCGCCTGGAAAGCTGGAAAGCGCCCAGAGCATCACCATCAGCGCGAGGATAATCGTGCCTGCGCGAACCAGAAAGACTTTGGCGCGCTCCCACAGGCCCAGCAACAGGTTGACCGGACTGGGCCAGTGCCAGGCGGGCAACTCCATCATGAGCGGCTGATACTGGTTTTTGCCCACAAACAGCTTGATGACCAGCGCAACCAGCATCGCCGAGATGATGCCGCTCATGTACAGCCCGAAAAGGACAAGCCCCTGCATATTGAAGATGCCGACGCGGGTATTCGGGATGAACGCGCCGATCACCAGCAGATATACCGGCAGACGCGCGGAGCAGGTCATCAGCGGCGCTACCATGATGGTAGCCAGCCGGTTGCGGGAATCCGGAATGGTACGTGCAGCCATGATGCCCGGAATGGCGCAGGCAAAACTGGACAGCAATGGAATGAAAGCGCGCCCCGACAAGCCCACCGAGCGCATCAGGCGATCCATCAGGAAGGCGGCACGGGGCAGATACCCCGATTCTTCCAGCACCAGAATAAAGAAAAAGAGAATCAGAATTTGCGGCAGAAACACCACCACACTGCCGACGCCGGCCATGATGCCGTCAATCAGCAGGCTTTTCAGGATGCCGTCCGAAAGGAAGCCGCCAAGCCATTCCCCGATAACCCCGACACCAGCCTCAATCCATTCCATCGGCAACTCCGACCAGTTGTAAACCGCCTGGAACATGCCAAAAAGGAGTACAGTCAAAATAAGGTAGCCGAGTACCGGATGCAGAACAATGGCATCCAGCCGCTCACCGGGCGCTCCGGAAACCGGCTGCTTTTTGATGGCCGCCTTCAGGATGCGGTCAATGGTTTCTCTGGATGGCTCTGTCTCCGGCACAAGCGCGGCTGAAGCCGTACGCCCGGTAAGGGTTGCAGCCATCTGCTCCAGACGGACAACCAGCGCCCGAACCCCTTCAGAACGGACGGCAACCGTTTCCACTACCGGCATCCCGATTTCAGCGGAAAGCAGGCGCGCATCCATCTCCATCCCGCGCTTTTTCGCAATATCCATCATGTTCAGCGCCAGGATGGCCGGATAACCCAGTTGCCTGACTTCCAGCGCCAGGCGGAGCTGGCGGCGCAGGTTGTTGGCATCGGCAACCAGCACAATGATGTCAATTTCCGCTTCGTCATGACGCTCGCCCAGAAGCACTTCCCGCGTGACGGCCTCATCGGATGACATTGTATTCAGGCTGTACACGCCTGGCAGGTCAACTACCCTGAAAGAGATGCCGCCCGATGTAAACGCGCCTTCCTTGCGCTCTATCGTTACACCGGCATAATTGGCGACTTTCTGGTTCGCGCCGGTCAGGCGGTTAAAAAGTGCCGATTTGCCGCTGTTGGGATTGCCAACCAGCGCAAGCGTGACGGCGCGGGGAGTCTCGTTTCCGGAACTGCAGGCAGGCATAGGCATCTGCGGGAGGTTTTCTCCCGCCTCATCAAAGCGTTCTTTAATATCAGAAAAGGGTCAGGGCGTTTCCGGGGTATTGCGGCTGACGTAAATCATGGAGGCCTCAAGACGCCTCAGCGCGAAGGTGGAGTCTCCCACGCGCACCGCCATCGGATCACGTCCCGGAAAAGATTCCGCAATAACGGAAATTTCTTCACCCTGCAAAAACCCAAGTTCCATCAACCGGGAACGAACAAACTCCGGCGGGACCGTATCTGCATCGGCATCGGCCAATCCCATAATGGTGGCGCAGTCACCTTTCCGCAATTGGGCCAGATTGCAGATCTTTTGCAGTTGGGGATCAAGTTTGAGTGTCATCTTGCCATATCCTGTTTCAGGCGTTGCCCGGAGCGGATAGCCATCCGGACATTGACCGCCATTCCATATTCAACAGGATAAATAATAATGATTCTTAATTAAAAAAGCAAGAGTAAATGAAAGCAATTCTTATTTAGGGTATTGGGTCCGTTATTTATTCCGCATTCCCCCAGACCGGAAGAAAGTGCCGGCGATAATAGCGCAACTCGTCAATGGATTCCCGGATATCGGCAAGCGCCGTATGCTGCTGTTGTTTTTTAAACCCGGCGGCGACTTCCGGCTGCCAGCGGCGGCACAACTCTTTCAGGGTTGAGACATCCAGATTCCGGTAATGGAAATAGGCTTCCAGCTTCGGCATCCCCCGCGCCATGAAGCGCCTGTCCTGGCAGATGGAATTGCCGCACATGGGCGACTTGCCTTTGGGCACGTAGGGCTTCAGGAAATCAATCAGGATGTTTTCCGCATCCGCCCCGGTGAGGGTTGAGGCTTTCACCCGCTCCGTCAGACCGGAACGTCCGTGCACGCCTTTGTTCCAGGCATCCATTTTATCCAGTACGCCGTCCGGCTGATGGATGGCAAGCACAGGCCCCTCCGCCAGCACACGAAGTTCCGCATCCGTAACGATGACGGCGACCTCGATAATGACATCCTTGTCAGGGTCCAGCCCGGTCATTTCCATATCCACCCAGATCAGATTGTCCGCGTTGGGTGCAGCAGGCGCCGCAGCCTCCTGATTCTGCCCTGATTGCAAATCTTCCGCTTGTGACATAAATTCAATCCCTGTAAGCTTAATACCCCATTTTCTCACAATGACGTCATGACATCATCGGCTTTTTCGCTGACTTTCGGGATTTTTATTGGCGCAACCCTGCTGGCGCGGCTCTGGCTCTCCTTCCGGCAAATACGGCATGTGCGCGCCTGCCGCGACAAGGTACCCGCACAGTTTGCAGCCCGCATCCCTCTTGCCGCGCACCGGAAGGCGGCTGACTATACCGTGGCCAAATGCCGTTTTGCGCTGTACATGACGGGAGTGGATACGCTGGTTCTTTTGTGCTTTACCCTTTTTGGCGGGCTGGATGCCCTGGCCGGATGCCTGCTCGGCATGACCGGGCCGGGTATGTTGTTTCAGTTAAGCCTTCTGACCGCCTTTGCCGTCATCTCCGGTCTGATTGATCTGCCTTTTGATTACTACCGTCAGTTTGTGATTGAGGAAGCATTTGGTTTTAACCGGATGTCCCGCAGGCTTTTCTTTGCCGACCTGCTGAAAAGCACCGTTATCGGCGCGCTGATCGGTATTCCCGTGGTCTGGCTGGCGCTGGTCATTATGGAAAAGGCCGGAAACGCATGGTGGCTGTACGCATGGATACTCTGGATTGCTTTCCAGACGCTTATGATGGTGTTGTATCCGACAGTGATCGCTCCCCGCTTCAACACTTTTGCTCCACTGGAAGATACCGCGCTGCGCGAGCGTATTGAACGCCTGCTGGCAAGAACCGGATTCACTTCGAACGGCCTTTTTGTGATGGATGGTTCCCGGCGCAGTTCGCACGGCAACGCCTACTTTACCGGATTTGGCGCAGGCAAACGCATTGTTTTCTACGATACGCTGATCGCACGGCTCTCTCCGCCTGAAATTGAGGCTGTGCTGGCGCACGAACTGGGGCATTTTCGCTTAAGGCATATTGTCCGGCGCATGGTGGTGATGGGCGCCGCATCTTTTGGTTTTCTCGCACTTCTCGGCTACCTGAAAGCGCATGACTGGTTTTATCTGGGACTGGGCGTTATCCCGCTGCCCGGCATGAGCAATGACGCGATGGCGCTGGTGTTGTTTGCGCTGATCCTGCCGCTGCTGACCTTCTTTTTCTCGCCGCTGCTTTCCGCCAGTTCACGCAGACACGAATTCGAGGCGGACGCCTTTGCCGCCCGATATGCCAGCGCGCAGGATCTGGGTTCCGCGCTGGTCAGGCTGGTGGAAGACAATGCCTCGACACTGACGCCGGACCCGCTGTATTCCGCTTTTTATGACTCGCACCCGCCCGCCGGTATACGCATAGGCAAACTGCTTCCCGACACATGACCACGCTACAGAAAGCCGCGCGCATCATTGCAACTCACGGACGCCATTACCTGGCCGAATGTGACGGCGAACTGATGCTGAGCGTTACACGCGGCAAGAAAAGCGATGTCGCGGTCGGCGATTGGGTCATGATCGCGCAAACCGCCAAAGGACAGGCGGTAATTGAATCCATTAAAGAACGCAAGAATCTGCTTTTCCGCTCGGATCAGTATAAATCCCGCCTGCTGGCGGCAAATGTTACCCGGCTTTTTATTGTGGCCGCCACTGAGCCGGGCTTTTCGGACGACCTGATTTCGCGCGCGCTGGTTGCGGCGGAAGCGGCTGACATTGATGCGCACCTGATACTGAACAAAACCGATATTGCCGATGCGCTCCCGAAAGCCCGTGAACGTCTGCAACGCTATACGTCACCGGGTTATCCGCTTCATGAAGTTGCCGCAACAGGCGCGCCTGACGCCACGCGCCAAACGCTCATGCCCCTGGTGAAAAACCGGACAACGCTGCTGATCGGGCAATCCGGCATGGGAAAATCCTCCATCATCAATACGCTGGTTCCGGGCGCGGATATCGCCACCAGGGAAATCTCGTCCGCACTGGATGCCGGTAAACACACGACCACTTTCACGCGCATGTACCGGATAGACGCGGATTCGGCGCTGATTGATTCACCGGGGTTTTCGGAATTTGGCCTCTATCACCTGGATAAAACCGCGCTGGAAAACGCCTTCCGGGAATTTCGCCCTTATCTGGGGCATTGCCGTTTCCATAACTGCAATCACCTGACGGAACCGGGATGCGCCATCCTTGCCGCAGTGGAGGCGGGCGACATCTCTCCCGCACGGCAGCGTCTGTACGCGCAATTGCTCCACGAGACCTCCCAAAAGGTTTACTGAGCCAGTATGGCGCAAAATTGCTATAACATGAACAAATCCCCTATAATCAACAGTCTGGTTATTCCGGTTACCGTTTTTCCAACCTTGCGTACCGTTTATGACAATCAAACACTATTTGCAATTTGCCGATTTCTCACTGAAGGAATATGAGTACCTGCTTGAGCGCGCGAGCGTCATCAAACGCAAATTCAAGAACTACGAAACCTACCACCCGCTGCTTGACCGCACGCTGGTGATGGTATTTGAGAAAAGCTCAACCCGGACCCGCCTTTCCTTTGAGGCGGGCATGGCCCAGCTTGGCGGCACCGCCATCTATCTGAATACCCGCGACAGCCAGCTGGGACGCGGAGAACCGATTGAAGACGCCGCGCAAGTCATGTCGCGCATGTGCGACATCATCATGGTGCGCACTTTCGGGCACGACATCATTGAGCGTTTCGCCGCACACTCCCGCGTGCCAGTCATCAACGGCCTGACCAACGAGCATCATCCCTGCCAGGTGCTGGCAGATGTCTTTACCTTTATTGAGCGCCGCCAGACTATCCAGGGCAAGACCGTTACCTGGATAGGCGACGCCAACAATATGCTGTATTCCTGGTTGCAGGCCGCACGGGTATTTGGGTTCCACGTCAATATTTCCACACCCAAGGGATATGCCGTAAATTATGATCTGGTTTCACCGGATCACAGCCACTTCACCCTCTTTGACGATCCGGCAAAAGCCTGTGAGGGCGCGCATCTGGTTACAACGGACGTATGGACCAGCATGGGCTTTGAAGAAGAAAACGCGGAACGCCTGAAGGCCTTTGAAGGCTGGAACGTGGATGCCGCGAAAATGCGCCTGGCCGCGCCGGATGCGCTTTTCATGCACTGCCTGCCCGCCCATCGCGGCGAAGAGGTAACGGCGGAGGTGATTGACGGCCCGCAATCCGTTGTCTGGGAAGAAGCGGAAAACCGCCTGCACGTGCAAAAGGCGCTGCTGGAATACCTGGTGCTTGACCAAAGGACATCATGAGTTATTTATGCCATGCCGCCTGATCCCGTATTCTGCGGCCTTCATGGCATGACTTTTCAAACCAATATCACCGAAAGCACAACATGAGCGATGTAAAGAAAGTGGTCCTGGCCTACTCTGGAGGCCTGGATACATCGGTTATCCTGAAATGGCTTCAGGATACATACCAATGTGAAGTAATTACCTTCACAGCCGACCTGGGCCAGGGCGAAGAGCTGGATCCGGCCCGGCAGAAAGCGCTGAAATTCGGCATCAAACCGGAAAATATTTTCATTGACGACTTGCGTGAAGAGTTCGTGCGGGATTTTGTGTTCCCCATGTTCCGCGCCAACAGCGTGTACGAGGGGGAATATCTTCTCGGCACCAGTATCGCCCGCCCGCTGATTGCCAAGCGGCTGGTGGAAATCGCCCGCATGACGGGCGCTGACGCCATTTCGCACGGCGCGACAGGCAAAGGGAACGACCAGGTACGTTTCGAGCTGGGCGCTTATGCCCTGATGCCCGGCGTCCGGGTTATCGCGCCCTGGCGTGAATGGGATCTGCTCTCCCGTGAAAAACTGCTGCAATACGCGGAAAATGCCGGTATCGAAATCGATATGAAACACCGCCAGGGCGGCGCGCCCTACTCCATGGACGCCAACTTGCTGCATATCAGCTATGAAGGCCGCCATCTGGAAGACCCTGCCGCCGCACCGGAAGAATCCATGTGGCGCTGGACCGTCAGCCCGGAAGCGGCCCCGGATCAATCCGAAAATATCCAGATAGGCTTCGAGAAAGGCGACCCGGTATCGCTGAACGGCAAGAACCTCTCTCCCGCAGCACTGCTGACGGAACTGAACCGCCTGGGCGGCAAGCATGGCATCGGGCGGCTTGACCTGGTGGAAAACCGCTATGTGGGCATGAAGTCGCGCGGCTGCTATGAAACGCCGGGCGGCACGATCCTGCTCTCTGCACACCGTGCTATTGAATCCCTGACGCTTGACCGCGAAGTGGCGCACCTGAAAGATGATTTGATGCCGCGCTATGCCTCCATGATTTACAACGGCTACTGGTGGTCTCCCGAACGCATGGCGCTCCAGGCGCTGATTGACCACACCCAGACCTATGTGAACGGCACGGTCAGCCTGAAACTGTACAAGGGCAATGTGATCGTAACGGGACGTGAGTCGGCGGATTCCCTGTTTGATACGTCCATCGCCACCTTTGAGGATGACGCTGGAGCTTATGACCAGAAAGACGCCGGCGGCTTTATCAAGCTGAACGCGCTCAGGATGCGCATTGCCGCCAGCCTGCGCGGAAAACGCCAGTCCTGACGGAGCGCGATATGGGCATTACCGGAATTATAGGCGGCAGCGGCCTTTATGACATCCAGGGGCTGACGGCAACGCGATGGGAAAAGGTGGCTTCCCCTTTCGGGGAACCTTCGGACGCATTGCTCTTTGGCGAACTGGATGGGCAGCCACTGGTTTTTCTGCCACGCCACGGGCGGGGCCACCGCCTCTCCCCTTCCGAAATCAACTATCGCGCCAATATTGACGCGCTCAAACGCGTTGGCGTTGACCAGCTGATTTCCGTTTCTGCGGTAGGTTCCCTTAAGGAACACCTGCGTCCCGGCATCTTTATACTGGTTGACCAGTATATTGACCGCACGCACGGGCGGGAAAATTCGTTCTTTGGATCCGGATGCGTAGCGCACGTTTCCCTGGCGCACCCCACTTGCGCCCGCCTGAACCAGCTGATCGGTAATATGGCACAGGAGGCTGGTATCGAAACCGTGGTGGGCGGCACCTACCTCGCCATGGAAGGGCCGCAATTTTCGACCCAGGCGGAATCGGAACTGTACCGCAGCTGGAACTGCGATGTGATCGGCATGACCAATATGCCGGAAGCACGGCTCGCCCGCGAGGCGGAGATGTGTTATGCCAGCGTGGCAATGGTCACGGATTATGATTGCTGGCACCCAGATCATGACAATGTTTCGGTGAGCCAGATTATCCGGACGCTGCTTGATAACGCGGAAAAGGCCAAAACCCTGGTGCGGCGCGCTGTCCCGGCGTTTGGCAGGGATGAAAATGCCGCGTCCTGCGCCTGCCGTTTTGCGCTGGAACACGCCATAATTACCGCGCCGGATGCGCGCGACCCGCAGCTTGTGCAACGGCTTGATGCCGTGGCAGGGCGAATATTAAACCCATGAAAGATGCCTTATGTCGATTATTTCCTACATTCGCACCATTCCGGATTACCCCAAGAAAGGGGTCCAGTTTCGTGACATCACCACGCTTCTCCTGGATGCGCGGGGATTAAAGAAATTTGTTGATGATTTTTCCTCGCGCTATGCGAATGCCGGGATTGATAAAATCGCCGTTATTGAGGCCCGCGGCTTCCTGGTGGGCGCGCCGCTGGCTTATGTGCTGGGCTGCGGCCTGGTCCCTATCCGCAAGAAGGGCAAGTTGCCAGGCAAGACCATCGGGCAGGATTATCTGCTGGAATACGGCTCGGACCGGATCGAGGTGCATGATGACGCCATCCTGCCAGGCCAGAAAATCCTGCTGATAGACGATCTGCTGGCGACAGGCGGCACTGCCCTCGCTGCGGCCAGCCTGATTGAGAAAAGTGGCGGGAAAATCCATGAATTTGCCTTCCTGGTGGATTTGCCCGATCTGGGCGGGCATCAGAAACTCAGGGAAAAGGGTTATTCTGTTTTTACCCTGTGCGAATTTGCCGGAGAGTGAGCGCCCACTATGCCTGATAACGCCGTTGAGACGCTGCGATGGCGTTCTGACGCCATCGAAATGATTGACCAGCGGCTCCTGCCCGCTACCGTAACCTATGTACGCTGCGATTCTGCCGCCACAGTAGCCGAGGCCATCCGAAGCATGGTAATACGAGGCGCGCCCGCAATTGGCGTGGCCGCCGCCTATGGCGTGGCGCTGGAAGCACTGCGGCACAAGGATGCAGACCCGGCTTCCTTCCAGGCCAGCCTGGATGCCGGTATTGCCCTGCTGGCGCAAAGCCGCCCGACTGCCGTCAACCTCTTCTGGGCACTCAAACGGATGCGGGCATTTGCGCAATCACTCGCTACACTGGAACCCGCGCAAGTTGCCGGGCAATTGCTTGCCGAGGCACACCGCATACGTGAAGAGGATATCCGCATCAACCAGGACATGGGCGCGTATGGTGCTTCGCTGTTGCCGGATGGTGCGCGCGTGATGACCCATTGCAACGCGGGTGCGCTGGCGACCGCCGGACACGGTACCGCGCTGGGCGTATTCCGCTCCGCCGTGACGCAGGGGAAGCGGCTTTCGGTAATCGCCAATGAAACACGTCCCTTCCTGCAGGGCGCCAGGCTGACCGCCTGGGAAATGGTGCGGGAAAACATTCCGGTGACGCTGGTCACAGACAATATGGCCGGGTACATGATGCGTTCCGGTGCGGTGGATGCGGTAGTCGTCGGCGCTGACCGGGTTGCCGCCAATGGGGATGTCGCCAATAAAATCGGCACCTACATGGTGGCCGTGCTGGCGGCGCGACACAATATTCCCTTTTATGTGGCCTGCCCGCTCTCGACAATTGACCTGACGCTTGAAACCGGTGACGCGATCCCCATTGAGGAGCGGGATGCCGCCGAGGTAAAAGGCTTCCGGGATTGCATATGGGCGCCGGAAGGCGTTTCTGTCCGCAACCCCTCCTTTGACGTGACCCCTGCGGAACTGGTGACGGCCCTGATCACCGAAAAGGGGATCGTGCACAATGAAACGCTGATGGCGGGCGGCTTGTCATCCTTTGTGGACAGCGTGAGCTAATCAGACAAACACAGGTTCCGGTTCCAGCCACAGGCCGAAACGGGCTTTGACATCTTCCTGAATCCGCTGCGACAGGCTGATGATTTCCGCCCCGCTGGCCAGGCCCCGGTTTACCAGCACCAGCGCCTGTGTTTCACAGACCCCGGCATCCCCCACGTTTTTACCCTTCCAGCCGCATTGCTCAATGAGCCAGCCCGCCGCGATACGCCAGTTCCCATCCGGCTGCGCATATCCGGGCATTGTCGGCCATGCGGCTTTCAGTTTTTCAAACACGGCTGCCGTTACGGTAGGGTTCTTGAAGAAGCTGCCCGCATTGCCGATTTGTGCGGGGTCCGGCAGCTTGCGCTGTCGGATGGCGATAATGGCGTCACTGACGGCTTTGGGCGTCAGCGCCGGGTCCGTTGCATCAGGCAGGGTAGCCGCAAGTTCCGGCCAGGCGAGATTGGGACGCCACTGGCGTGGCAGGGCAAAGGTAACGGAAAGGATGGCAAAGCGCCCTGGTTCAGCCTGCCGGAACACGCTGTCGCGGTAGGCGAAACGGCAATCTTCCCGGTTGAAGGTGCGGACATCCCCTGTGTGGAAATCAAAGGCTTGCAGGGAATGGAAATACTCCCGCAATTCCGCGCCATAAGCCCCGATATTCTGTACCGGTGCCGCACCAACCGTTCCCGGAATCAGGGAAAGGTTTTCCAGCCCGCCCCAGCCATTCCCGATCGTCCAGCGCACAAAATCATGCCAGTTTTCACCTGCGGCCGCCGTAACATAAATCGCTGCGTCATCCTCATCCGACACCGATTTTCCCGTCATGCACATGTGCAGCACCAGTCCGGGAAAATCCCGCGTCAGCAACAGGTTGCTCCCACCGCCCAGCACCAGCCGCGGCATGGCGCAAAGCGCCTCATCCGCAACAACCGCCCGCAAATCATCAACGGACCGCACAGCCAGAAAAGCCCTGGCTTTGGCGTCAATGCCAAAGGTATTGAGCTTTTGCAGGGAAACGTCTGCCTGGATGGAAAGAGTATCACGCATAGTAGCGTCATTATAGAAGCAAGCACGCCTGCCGGGCGCTCCTTTTGTTTTATACTGCTGTTTTGCAGCACAAGATAAACTTTTATCTTATCCGAGCGAAAGGAGAATCATGCCGTCATTTGATGTCGTATCCGAAGCCAATATGGTGGAGGTCAGGAACGCGATTGAGCAAACCAACAAGGAAGTGTCCACCCGTTTTGATTTCAAGGGCAGTGATGCGCGGGTTGAGCAAAAGGAAGGGGAACTCACCGCCTTTGCCGATTCGGATTTCCAGTTGAAACAGTTGAAGGATGTGCTGACAGGCAGGATGACCCGCCGCAACGTGGATATCCGCTTCCTGGAAGAAGGGAAAATCGAGAAGATCAGCGGCGACAAGGTGAAACAGTCCATCAAGATCCGCAACGGGATTGAAACCGATGCCGCCAAGAAGATTGTCCGGCTGGTCAAGGACAGCAAGCTGAAAGTCCAGGCCAGCATCCAGGGTGATACCGTGCGCGTGACTGGCGCAAAGCGGGATGACCTGCAGGCCACCATCGCCCTGCTGAAGAAGGAAGTTGCCGAACTGCCGCTGGAATTCAACAACTTCCGGGATTAAGGGAAACGATATATCAGGCGCGCGGCTTCAGCCAGCGCTGCTGTGCACCCTGTCCTGCCGTTTCCTGACCGCGTCCGCCAATTGTTTCAGCGTCTGCGCGCTTTCATCCCAGCCGAGGCAGGCGTCCGTAATGGACTGCCCATATGTGAGCGGCTTACCGGGTACCATATCCTGCCTGCCCGCCACCAGATTGGACTCCACCATCACGCCGATAATCCGCGTATCGCCCCTGGCGATAGTCCGGCCTATGGCAGCGCATACCGGCACCTGGTTTTCGGCTTTTTTCAGGCTGTTGCCGTGCGATACGTCAATCATGACGCGGGGCGGCAATCCGGCTGCCGCCACTTCCTGGCAGGCGGCATCCACACTCTTCCGGTCATAGTTCGGTTTCTTGCCACCGCGCAGGATGATGTGACAATCACTGTTGCCGCGCGTTGAGAAGATGGCAGTATTTCCGCCCTTGGTCACCGACAGGAAATGATGTGGATGGGATGCGGCCTTGATGGCGTCAATGGCAATCTTCACATTGCCGTCCGTGCCGTTCTTGAAGCCGACCGGGCAGGAAAGACCGGAGGACAATTCCCGGTGCACCTGCGATTCGGTCGTCCTGGCGCCGATAGCTCCCCAGCTCATCATATCGGCGACATACTGCGGGCTGATCATATCCAGAAATTCAGTCGCGGCGGGCATCCCCATGCCGTTGACGTTCAGCAGCAATTCCCGCGCCATGCGAAGGCCCTCATTGATCCGGAAACTGTTGTCCATGTATGGGTCATTGATCAGCCCTTTCCAGCCGACCGTCGTGCGGGGTTTTTCAAAATAGACACGCATCACGATTTCCAGCGCATCCCCCAACTGTTCGCGGAGTTCCCGCAGGCGGTAGGCGTATTCCAGCGCCGCCTTCGGGTCATGGATGGAGCAGGGACCGACTACCGCCATCAGGCGGTTATCTTCCCCGTGCAGGATACGGTGGAGCGCGGTTCGGCAGTCGGCCACGGTATCGGCAATTTTGCCTTCGCATGGGAACTCCGCGAGCAGTTGGGAAGGCGGAGTCAGTTCCTTCATGGCAACAATCCTCAGGTCATCGGTGCGTTGCATAATTCTTCCAGTCTATCAAGTCAATAAAACACAAAACCGCCATTGCTGGCGGTTTTATGAAGGGCCGGTTTGTTCTTTTATAAGGCTGACAACCGATCTTCCACCGCCAACGGGCCGGAAAACCAAAAGTAATAAAAGAAGAAACGGGCAGAATACAACATGTTCACATCGCAGTTGATCAAAACTGATGGCTAGTATACACGTATTTTCAAGAACGCGTTGGCGGCGCGTATTTTTTGTTGTTTTTCAGCAACCAGCCGTACCGCCTACCGTCATGTCCTCAATCCGCAGGGTCGGTTGCCCCACGCCTACCGGGACGCTCTGTCCTTCTTTGCCGCACACGCCCACCCCGGAATCCAGGCACAGGTCATCGCCCACCATGGAAACCCGGCGCAGGATATCCGGCCCGTGGCCGATAAGGGTCGCGCCCTTGACCGGGTACAGGATTTTGCCGTTTTCCACCAAATAGGCCTCGCTGGCGGAAAACACAAATTTGCCGCTGGTGATATCCACCTGCCCGCCACCGAAATTCACCGCGTAAATCCCGTGTTTGACCGATTCAATAATTTCGCCTGGGTCATGGTGGCCGCCCAGCATCAGGGTATTGGTCATGCGCGGCATGGGCAGATCGGCATAGGATTCCCGCCGCGCGTTTCCGGTAGTCGCCATCTTCATCAGGCGGGCATTCATGATGTCCTGCAGATAGCCTTTCAGGATGCCATCCTCTATCAGCGCTGTATGCCGGGTTGGCGTACCTTCATCATCCATATTGAGAGAACCGCGCCGGTTGGCGATGGTTCCGTCATCCACTACGGTAATGCCTTTGGCCGCCACCTGCTCGCCCAGCCTGCCGGAAAAGGCGCTGGATCCCTTGCGGTTGAAATCACCTTCCAGTCCGTGACCAACCGCCTCATGCAGCAATACGCCAGGCCAGCCAGGGCCAACGACCACCGTCATGTTCCCGGCAGGAGCCGGGCGCGCCTCCAGATTGACCAGCGCCGTGCGGACCGCTTCATTCACATAGTGGTCAACCATGTCTTCCGTAAAGTAGCCATAATCATGCCGCCCGCCACCGCCGCTGGTACCCACCTCGCGGCGGCCATCCTGCTCCGCAATCACGGTTACCGACAGCCTGACCAGCGGGCGGATATCCGCCGCCAGCGCGCCATCGCTCCGGGCCACCAGCACCACATCATGCTCACCCGCCAGAGAAGCCATTACCTGGACAACCCTGGGATCAGCCGCTCTCGCCTTGCGATCTACAGTTTCCAGCAGAGCCACCTTTTGCGCCGCGCTGATGGAAGCAAGCGGGTCGGCCTGCCCGTACAAATCATGACCGGCCAGCGGCGTAATGGCGGAAGCCACTTTCACGCGCCCCGAACCTTGCCGGGCAATAGTCCGCGTGGTTTGTGCCGCTGCCATCAATGCCGTAAGCGAAATCTCGTCCGAATAGGAGAAGGCCGTCCTGTCGCCGGAAACCGCACGGACACCGACACCCTGGTCAATAGAGAAGCTGCCGGTCTTTACAATACCTTCATCCAGGCTCCAGCTTTCATTCCTGGTAAACTGGAAATACAGATCGGCATAATCCGTCTTGTGGGTAAAGATGCTGCCCAGCACCTCCAGCAATTTGCCGTCATCCAGGCCGTTTGGCGCAAGCAGCAGGTTGCGCGCAACGGCAAGGCGGTGTGTTTCCTGGTTGTTTGTTTGCATGAAGAACTGCCTGAAATCAATTGCCAGTCATGATTGTAGAGGATTATGCCGCCCGCTGCATTTTGCGGCCTCAGCGTCACAGACGTTTGTGCTTCAGCGCCGGGAGTTTCTCACGAATGTTTGACAGCAGTTCCTGATCAATATCGCCCAGGATGACGCCTTCGCCCTCCATCAGTTCCGCCTTGATTTCTCCCCAGGGATCAATCAGGACAGTCTGACCCCAGGTCCTGCGACCGGTTTTGTGACGCCCGCCCTGGGCCGCCGCCAGAACATAACACTGGTTTTCGATGGCGCGCGCGCGCAGCAGAACTTCCCAGTGCACCTTGCCGGTTGTATAGGTAAACGCGGCGGGCACCACGATAAGGGCGCATTCGCCAAAGGCGCGGAACAATTCGGGGAAACGCAAATCATAACAGACGGTCAGGCCCACCCGGCCAAAAGGCGCTTCAAAGGCAACCACATCATCGCCGCCACAAATGTATTTGGACTCGTCATAAGCTTCCTTGCCGGAAGCAAAACTGAACAAATGAATCTTGTCATATCGCGCCACCGCCCTGCCCTCCGGGTCATATACCAGCGTGGTATTAAGCACCTTGTCCTTTACGGGCGCTGCAAGGGAAAGCGTGCCGCCGATCAGCCAGATACCGTGCGCTTTTGCGGTTTCCGACATGAAATCCTGTACAGGGCCGCTGCCGGGTTCTTCCGCCTGCTCCAGCTTTTCCGCATCGCCCCTGCCGATACTCGTCCAGTATTCCGGCAACAACACCAGATCAGCGCCCTGGGAAGCCGCTTCGGCAATCAGGCGGCCCGCCGATACAATGTTTTCCTCAATCTCCGGGGCGGATACCATCTGTATCGCAGCTACTTTTGTCATATCTCGTCCTTTCCTGTTGGTTTGACCACCTCGATAAACTTCCTGATGCGGCTCTCCTTGCCCTCAATTTTCTTTATATCCGGTTCCGCCCACGACCCGGTTACCCGGTATTCGTAGGCGAATGTTTTTGCCAGCGGGTTCTTCAGCACCATTTGCGCCAGCAACGTGCCTACGCCGATAAACGGATTTATCACACTGTATGCCAGAGATGCCGCACCCGCATTGATTTCCGGCAAGACCGCCACATAGAGGTTTTGCGTTTCTTTCACCATATCCACACTGCCGTCCATCAGCACGACCGCCTGTACCCCCTTCATGGTAATGTTGTCGGTCTTCGCCACGCCTTTGGTGATATTCACTTTGGAACTGATTTCATCAAAGGCAAAGCCTTCCGAGAAAATATCACGAAAATCCAGCTTCAGACGCCTCGGCAACGATTGCAGGCTTAATACCCCCAGCAATTTTGCCATACCCGGATCCACCTTGAGGAACTGCCCCTTGCCGATATTCAGATCAATCTTGCCGGAAAGGCTTGGCATATCCAGGGAATATGGCATACCCGCCCACTGTAAATCTCCATGCATCTTGCCCTTGCCGCCGCTCAGGACATCCTTGTAACCAAAACGCGTCAGCAACTTGCCGGCATTCTGGATATTCAGCGTGTATTGCATGTGGGTTTTCTGCGCGCCCGCACTACTGACCGCCCAGTTGCCGGACGATTGCAGGCGGGCATCCGGGTTGGAAAGATTCAGCCTGCTGATCTTCCATTCGCTGCCGGAGGCCGTATTGATTGTATTGGCAACCAGCTCCAGCCGCCCCAGATGGAAGTCATACAGGGAGAAATTATCCACAACCACATCAATCCCCGGCAACTCCCGCACACTGCCATACGATGCCTCCGCCCTGGCGGCGCCGGGCTTCGGACGCGGGATAACCAGCGTATCCAGGCGCGCCGTTAATTTGCCGCCTGTCTGCTTCCCGTTTGACGCCGCCCACGTCAACTGGCCTTTCAGCTCACCGGAATCCACCTTCGCCTGCCAGTCCCCGTCATCCTGCGTACCGGAAATCGCCGCGCCGGTCAGATGTAAACCCTTCAGCGCCAGTTCGTCCGTCCGGATAGAGAAGTACCGTGGCTCCACGTATTTGCCAATGTCCGGCTCGTTACCGGCAGCGCCTTTACCGCTTGCGCCATCGGCGAACAGTGGCGCCAGCGCATCCACCCATAACTGTATATCCAGCACATGCATACTCACGTTAAGCGCAACACCTGGCTTAAGCTCCGGCCGGACGTTAACGCCAAGACCGCCTCTGACAAGCTGCCAGGTTTTATTGCGCTTTTCGCGCTCGTAATGCGCCGAGGCCGGGCCACAGGCTATCCGGATTTCGTCCCGCCGTGTTTGACCGTCCGGCGGCAGTGCATTGGCCGTTACACGCAATGGTCTGGTTTCCGCGCTTCTCTTGCCAAGCGGCGCGGGCAGGTCAATGCCGAACCCTGTCATGCCGGATTCCAGCACAATATCGGGATACCCGCTTTTTGAGTCTTTTTTCTGCGTAATGGACAAGGTATAAGGCAGACTGCCGGACAAACGGCCCATCAGCTTGCCCAGGCTGCCGCCCCTGTAATTTTTGCGCAGTCCTTCCGCCGTCAGCGTGCCGCTGGCATTAACCTGTGAACCACCGCCCTTTGCCGTACCGCCAGACAAGCTGACATTGCCGCCCAGAAAGTGTGCGTTGACGCCTTCCAGTTCAAAGCCCTTGTCGGAAAAGTGTACCTTGCCCTGCACAGCCGTCAGCACCGGCAAATCCGGGAACAAATTAATATCGTTGTCGGCAAAAGTAACCGTACCCTGCACTTTGGAATCCGCCATGTTGGAAAGCGGCATCTGCATTTTCAGCAGCAGACTGGTATCGCCCGCCGTTTTGGCCTCTTCAGTCAGCCCGCCAATCACATCATTTACTGGTGAGCCATTCACGAAGCGGATGAAATTCTTCAACTCGCCACTGGCGCTGCCGCTCACATTCAGGAAAGCATCCTCGGCCAGCATATCCGGAACAACCACATCCACATTGGATAACGCCGCCCCGCTTAATATTGCCGTATCGGCATGAATGGCGATTTCCGGCCCCTTTATCGTCAGCCAGCCGTTGATTTTTTCAATGGGTTCCCACAACAGCTTGCCGCTCCTGGAAAGCATGGTTGGCGCGTAATTCAGACGAACATCATTGACATCCATGCGGACGCTGAATTCACTATCCCCCGATGCCGGGCCGGTAAAAGGGAAATCCGAGAGATTGCCTTTCAGGCGAACAGCGATATTGCTGGCTACCCCTTCCTCAAAAGCCTTGCTCAGCCAGACGCGCAGAACTTCCTTTGTTTGCAGAGGCACATAATGTCTTGCCAGGGTCATATCAAGGCGCCTGATATTTGCCGCCAGATCAACCGTGCCCGGCCTGTTCAACTCGGTGGAAATCGGCTGGTCATACTTTCCGGAAAGGGTAATGGCAATACCGTCCAGCAGGAAATCCATCTTGTCTATAGCGAAAGAAAACTGATTGTCTTCCGATTGTGACCAGTTGGCGCTCAATTTCAGTTCCTCGAAATTCCAGGCAGGCTTCTGGAAATAGGAAGGTAAATTCAGAGTAACCTCATGAGAATCCAGCTCCAGCTCGCCATGACGCTGATTGGCCACAATACGGCCTGTCAGGTTTTTAAAGCCGGGGATAGCCGGTATGGCCGCCCGCGCGGGTGTTGTTGCCGTCTTCGGCTTGGCCGGGCGCGGCGGTATGGCATTAAGGGAAAGATTAACGAAATTTCCGCTCAGGTGATATGACACCAGATCAGGATATTGCCCTTCCCATCCCAGCGTAAAATTATTCAGTTCACCGGTTGGCGAGAAATCATCCAGCATTCTGTGCTGCTCCGCCGACAGCGGCAGATATTGCGCCAGGTGAGTCAGTGTCGCCAGATGCAATTCATCCGCCCGGATTTCCGTGCGAGCCGGTTTGCCATCCATCGCAGGCACATGCTTTGCGGAAAAGTCAACACTTTCCATTTTGACGCCATCAGCCATCTCCAGAAAGATATCGCGCAAGGCAATTATGTGAGGCCGCTCATGCAGCGCCTGATCGGCGCTGACCGGACCGGCATCAAGCAGTTCCCTGGCTGATACCCGTCCGGAAAACTGAACCAGATCCAGCACCGGCAACTTTGGATCCAGTTGCAGGGAAACATTGTTCAAATCCACATCAACCGTCAGGTCAACAATATGGGCGCGGTTAAAGGTCATCCAGGCGCTTACGGTACCGGCCCCCTTGTGCAAGCCATAGGGGACATCAATATAGGGCCGCCAGGGATCCAGATCGGCTGAAGGCAGCGCCAGATACAAATCCCCTTCCCAATCGGAAGAATCCGAAAGGCGATCCGCGAAGAACGAGTGGTAAAAGTCTGCGCGAATATCAATTTCACCCGATTGCGTAATGCTGGAACGCGTCACCAGCCGCAAGCGGTGGCGACGTCCACTGTTTTCCAGGGCAAAATTCAGCTTCTCCAGTGATAATTCGGGCGTATTGCGCATCTCGTCCAGCCAGCGCACGGTACCCTCATGAATCGTAATCATGCCCTGCTTTAACAGCCAGTCCATGCCGCCGCCCGGCTTGTTCGCATCGGCATCAGCCGATAACCCGGCGATAAATATATTGCCTTTCCGGTCGCGCCGGATATTCAGTTCCGGGCGTTCAATTTCCAGGAGCGCCAGACGAAGGTCAAAGACCGCAAAAGACCGCCAGGATACCGCCGCCCTGATTTCCGGCAATTGCAACGCCTCCCTGCCTTCGGAATCATGCAGCACCACATTACTGAATTTCAGCATCGGCTCAAACCCGCGCCAGGAAGCCTCTATGCCGGATATGGTAATCTGTCTGCCGATACCTTCACTGAGCATCTTTTCGATATTCGGCTTGTACTGGACAATATGGGGCATTGCCACATAACGCAGGCCAAGATAAAGCGCGCAAAGGACAAGGTAGGCCGCGAACAACAGCCTGAAGGCTATTCGCGTGAGCCGCCGCAGCCATGAAGGAGCATCCGTCACCTTTTGGCGCAGCCATTCATGCGTCAGCCTCCCGGCTTCCGGGAGTTTTTGTGATCGGGATAATTCTGGCGGCATGAATTAAACGGGCTTGGTAAGCGTAAAATGGTAAAGTCGGTTGCTGTTTTCCGGGTGACCGGTAGAAATGTAACCGTTTGTTTTGTGTTGAATAACTGATTTTACGGTTTCAATATATGACCACTTCTCTTCTCCCGGCAGAAACTGCTTCAAGATTTTACACGCATTGGCTGAATGCAGACCAGCATACACGGCAACAACAGGTGCTGGAACTGTCACAGGATAACCTTTCCGCAACGGATTTTCCGGCCTTGTTACAAAATGAGACCGCAGCAGGTTTTACCCTTCCCAGGGCGATGCGCCGGGTGAGAAACCTGCTGATTGCCGCGCTGATCAAACGCGATCTGGACGGCAGCGCCGATCTGGCCGAAGTAGTCGGCGCCATGACGGTTTTCGCGGAATTTGCCATCCGCACCCACATGGACGCGCTCATGGCTGAAATGACGGCGGCGCATGGTATCCCTTACGGTGCGGCTTCCGGAGAGAAACAGGAATTGATCGTGCTGGGCATGGGCAAACTGGGCGGTGGCGAACTCAATGTCTCATCAGACATTGACCTGATCTTCGTCTATCCGGAAAACGGCGATACCCGGCCCTCGGAACCGGGGCAACGCCAGCTTTCCAACCAGGAATTCTTCACCCGCCTTGGGCAAAAGCTAATCGCCGCGCTTTCCGAAATCGCCGAGGATGGCTTTGTATTCCGTGTGGACATGGCCCTGCGTCCCAACGGCGCCTCCGGCCCGCTGGTGTGCAGCATCAACGCCGTTGAACAATACCTGATAATCCAAGGCCGGGAATGGGAGCGCTACGCCTGGATCAAGGCGCGCGCCATTACCGGCCACAAGAAAGACATAGCCGCCCTGGAAAGCATCGTGTTGCCTTTCATCTACCGGCGTTATCTGGATTATGGCGTCATTGACGCCATCCGTAACATGCATCAGCAGATTCGCGCTGAGGTGCTGCGCCAGGAAAGCATGCACCCCGAACGCAACAACAACGTAAAGCTGGGCCGGGGCGGCATCCGGGAAATCGAATTCCTCACGCAGGTATTCCAGTTGATCCGGGGCGGAAGGGACGTCGCCTTCCGCAACCGCTCCACCCGGGAAATGCTGCACATCCTGGCTGACAAGCGCCAGATAGAACCCGAAATCACCAGGCAGCTTCTGGACTCCTACACCTTCCTGCGCAACCTGGAACACCGCCTGCAATATCTGGACGACGGGCAAACCCATGTACTGCCCGCCAATCCGGATGACAAGACCCGCATTGCCCGCATGGCGGGATTCCCGGACACGGAAGCCTTGTTGCAGGAATTGCAAAGACACCGTGATTTTGTCGCCGCCCAGTTTGACGCCATGTTCAGCGACAAACAACCCGTTTCCCGTGAAGCCTCCGAAACCGTTTTACACCAGCCCATCCTGCTAAACCAGCGGGAAGATGAAC
Organism: Burkholderiaceae bacterium; assembly: GCA_031261905.1. Lineage (GTDB taxonomy): Bacteria > Pseudomonadota > Gammaproteobacteria > Burkholderiales > Burkholderiaceae_D > Oxalobacter. The sequence goes on along the minus strand of JAISIS010000062.1, from coordinate 1,118 downwards.
AACTTGCCTCCCTTGAGGCAAAACTCGGCGCCCTAGGTTTTGCCGAGCCGCGCCCCGCCGCGCAACGCCTCATCGCGCTCTGGAAGGCAAACCGCATCCAGTCGCTTTCCGATTCCAGCCGCACGCGCCTTATGTCGCTGATAAACCTGGTGCTTCCCCAGATAACCGCCAGTTGCGGCAACCCGCTTTCCGCACTGGGCAGACTGCTGGACTTTCTGGAATCCATCGCGCGCCGCTCCGCCTATCTGTCGCTCCTGACAGAATACCCCGCCACGCTCGGCAAGCTCATCCGCATGATGGACGCCAGCGACTGGGCCGCCCAGTATTTGACCCGGCATCCGATCCTGCTGGATGAACTGCTGGATGTGCGCACCCTGCTCGCCCCGCCGGACTGGCAGGCCTTTGCCGCCGAACTCGATGAACAGTTGCGCCTTGCCCGTGGCGACACCGAACGCCAGATAGATTTATTGCGGGATATGCACCATGCCCTGCTTTTCCGCCTGCTGGCGCAGGATCTGGAAGGCGTCCTCACCGTGGAGCGCCTCGCCGACCACCTTTCCAGGCTGGCTGACATCCTCGTGGAAGCCACCATACGCGAAGCCTGGCTCAACATGCCAAACCGCCATGCGGATACCCCGCGCTTTGCCGTAATCGCCTATGGCAAGCTGGGCGGCAAGGAACTGGGCTACGCCTCCGACCTGGACCTGATTTTCCTGTACGATGATGACCACCCCGAAGCGCCCATGCTGTACGCCCGGCTGGCGCAACGCTTCATCACCTGGATGACGACGCCTACATCTTCCGGCAGGCTGTTTGATGTGGATGTCGCCCTGAGGCCGGATGGCGCAAGCGGGCTGATGGTATCCAGCGTTAACGCCTTCGAGAAATACCAGCGGGAATCCGCCTGGACATGGGAGCACCAGGCCCTGACCCGCGCCCGTTTCTGCGCGGGCGATGCCGCCATCGGCCAGCGCTTCGAAGCCATACGCGACGCGATTTTGCGGCAACCGAGAGAAGCCGCCCCGCTCCAGCATGACGTGCTCTCCATACGCCGGAAGATGCACGACGCCCACCCGAACCGCTCTTCGCTGTTTGACCTCAAGCATGACGCGGGCGGC
>JAISIS010000016.1 GCA_031261905.1 Burkholderiaceae bacterium | reverse complement strand
CAGGAAACGCAGGCCCATCGCGTCAAATCCGGCTTTCAGCGCCTGATAGTGCATCGCATGGCGTTTCCATACGTTTTCCAGGCCTTCCTCCTTTATAAGCAGGAGTGCCTCATGGAGGCCGTAAAGCGCGTTAATGGGGGCGGTGTGGTGATAAGTGCGTGCGGTATTGCCCCAGTAGTTCAGGATCAGGTTCATGTCCATGAACCAGCTTTGCGGTTTTGTTTTCCTGTTCTTGACGTACTCAACCACCTTTTCAGAAAAGGTGACCGGAGCCAGGCCAGGGGCGCAGGAAATACATTTCTGGGTTGCGGAGTAAACCGCATCCAGTTCCCATTCATCCACCAGCACAGGGATACCGCCCAGCGAAGTTACCGCATCCACAATTACCAGTGCATCGTGTTTATGGGCAATCTGTGCCAGAAGTTTCGCATCCGATTCGCAACCGGTAGACGTTTCGGCATGAACGAACGCCACAATCCGGGCGTCCGGGTTTTGCCTTAATGCATCCTCAAGCTTGTCGGGATCGACCGGCTCTCCCCATTTGTCATCGATGATAATGGGTGTACCGCCGCAGCGCTCAACGTGCTCAATCATGCGCCCACCGAAAACGCCGTTGCGGCAGACGATCACCTTGTCGCCAGGGGAAACCATATTGACGAAACAGTTTTCCATCCCGATAGATCCTGGTCCGGAAATAGGATAGGTCAAGGCGTTCTGTGTCTTGAAAACATAACGCAACAGTACCTTCAATTCTTCCATCATGCCAGCGAAAGCAGGATCCAGATGCCCGATAACAGGCAGGCTCATGGCTGACAATACACGGGGATTGATATCCGAGGGGCCAGGCCCCATCAAAGTACGTTTCGGGGGAATGAAAGTGGTTATTTTATCGAGGGATGGCGCTACCATGATTTATTGTCTCTACAGGATATGATTTGGTGTTTCATGCCGTTTCCCGAACGGCTGACAAAAAGTAATGTCCCAAGGCATTATTTTCTACCATTTTCACAACTTTGGGTAATTTATTAACCCCTGTTGTGAATGTCTCACAACAGGGGTTAATCCGGTTTTTTATCAGTTTAGTGGGCGGAGGAAGAATTTTCACCCTCCAGGCGGACATAGCCTTTTTCCTCATCCATCGTTTTTGCCAGCAATTTGACCAGTGCGTACACGGTATTGATATGCGGCGTTGCGGTATGGGTGATCCTGCCCAGTTCCACGACCGAGCCAACCAGCGCGTCAATCTCTGGTTCGCGGCCAGCCTCCACATCCTGCAGCATGGAGGTTTTGTGTTTGCCGACCTTTTCCGCACCCGCAATCCGTTTTTCAAGCGGTACACGGAACTCAATGCCGAGCTTGTTGGCAATACGCTGTGCCTCAATCATCATGTCGCCAGCCAGTTCACGCGTCAGTGGGTATTGGCAGATATCCACCAGCGTGGAGTGGGAAAGCGAGCTGATGGGGTTGAAGGTCAGGTTGCCCCAAAGCTTGAGCCAGATTTCCGAGCGGATGTTTTCCAGGATCGGCGATCTGAATCCGGCCTTGATAAAGGATTCGGATACCTTTTGCGCACGTTCGCTGACGGAACCATCCAGTTCGCCAATCGGGAAGCGATCGCCCTCAATATGGCGGATAACGCCGGGCGCGATGAGTTCGGATGCAGGGTAAACAACGCAGCCCAGTACGCGGGAAGCCGGAATTTTTGCGGCAATCTGTCCGGTGGGGTCAACACTTTGAACGCGTGCGCCCTCATAGGGGCCACCGTGTTTGTGGAAATACCAGTACGGAATACCGTTTTGCATGGTTACCACAACCGTATCCGGGCCAAAAAGTTTGGGTACATCATCCACAACGGCCTCAACCTGGTGCGCCTTCATTGCGAGAATGACCACATCTACCGGACCGACTTCATCGTAGTTGTTAGTGGCTTTCACATTATTTGCGACAAGTTCGGCGCCATCATTCATGATGAGTTTAATACCATTTTTCCTGATGGCTTCGAGGTTGGCCCCCCGTACGATGAAGGTGACGTCTTCTCCCGACAGGGCCAATTTAACGCCAACATATCCTCCGATCGCGCCAGCACCAATAATCGCATATTTCATTTTTTTTCCTCTTAAATGTGTTCCGGTCGGTCTGGATGAGGCAGTGATAATTTCCGTTGTGGCATTTTTTTCAGTCCAGCCGATCGTTCTTTTTTTATAAATTTTTCGCTCTAATTTCCTTTTTGAAGTTTTCCTATACTTTTCAGGATAAACCGGTTCCCAGTATCTCCATAGCCCTGCAGGTGGCGTTGGGCCTGTTTATTGCCGTCTGATGAACGGCATTCCGGAGGGGTGGTTTACTTCGGGCAGGTCTCTTTTTAATTCCTGCCCACCTTCTTAAGTTTTACAAAAACCAGCCAAAGATGAATCATACATGCTTTGGAAGCATAAATATGATTCATCTAAAATAATTGATTTTGTGCAGAAGCTCTAGTTTACACAAAATTATCAGAATATATCAGAATAAACCGACAATTCTTCCATCCGCATCCACATCAATCATGTTGGATGACGGGACTTTGGGCAGGCCCGGCATCGTCATGACGTCATCGCCGCAGACCATGACAATAAATTCGGCGCCGGCCGCCAGTCGCACTTCACGGACGGTCACAGAATGTCCGGTCGGCGCACCGCGCAATGCCGGATCTGTGGAGAAAGAATATTGTGTCTTGGCTACGCAAATCGGGTAAGAACCGTACCCATCGTCTTCCAGCTTCTTGATCTGCGCGCGGATTCTGCTGTCGGCCATGATGTCTCTCGCACCGTACAGTTTGGTTGCGATGGCGGATATCTTGTTCCACAGAGAGTCGTTTTCCTCATAGACAAATTTGAAGTTGGAAGGCGTGGTTTCCACCATGTTGACAACGGCCCTGGCCAGTTCCTCGCCGCCTTTTCCGCCTTCTGCCCAGTGCCGGGAAACTACCACAGGAGCTCCCTGGGCCGCCATCTTGTCCTTGAGCAGTTGAATTTCCGCATCGGTATCCAGCGTAAAGTGGTTGATGGCCACAATACAGGGTAGACCATAATGGTTGCGGATATTGTTGACGTGGCGTTCAAGGTTGGCCATGCCTTTTTCCAGCGCGGACAGATTTTCCTGATTGAGATCGGGCAATTCAACGCCGCCGTGATATTTAAGCGCGCGAACGGTTGCCACAACAACGGCGCAATCAGGTTTGAAGCCGGACTTGCGGCAGACGATGTCCACAAATTTTTCCGCGCCCAGATCGGCGCCAAAGCCAGCTTCCGTCACTACATAATCCGCGAGTTTCAGCGCGGAGGCGGTGGCGATGACCGAGTTGGAGCCAGTGGCGATATTGGCGAATGGGCCGCCGTGGATAAGGGCGGGATTATTTTCCAGCGTTTGCACCATGTTGGGTTTGATGGCGTCTTTCAGGAGAGCCGCCATAGCGCCATGCGCCTTGAGGTCGCTCGCAAGGATGGGGCGAAGGTCGCGCGTATAGCCGATAACAATGCGGCCCAGGCGGTCTTTCAGATCTTCCAGACTGGTCGCCAGGCAGAAAATAGCCATGACTTCGGAGGCAACCGTGATGTCAAAGCCGTCGGCACGCGGGAAGCCGTTACCTGGCCCACCGAGACCGATCGTAACGTCACGCAGGGCGCGATCATTCATATCCACAACGCGCTTCCATACCACGCGGCGTGCATCAATGCCCAGTTCGTTGCCGTGGTGGATATGGTTGTCAATCAGGGCGGCCAGCAGGTTGTTTGCCAGGCCAACGGCGCTGATATCACCGGTGAAATGCAGGTTGATGTCCTCCATCGGGACAACCTGGGAATAACCGCCGCCGGCAGCGCCTCCCTTCATGCCAAAGACCGGTCCCAGAGAGGGTTCACGCAGGCAGATGATGGATTTCTTGCCGATGCGGTTCAGGGCATCGCCCAGCCCGATCGTTGTTGTAGTTTTGCCTTCTCCGGCCGGCGTGGGGTTGATCGCCGTCACCAGAACCAGCTTGCCGTTCGGCCTGTCTTTCAGGGTTTCCAGAAACTCCAGTGAAATCTTTGCCTTGTGGAAGCCATACGGCTCCATATATTCTTCCTCAATATCGAATTTTTGCGCTACCTGACTGATGCGCAGCATCTTGGCACGTTGAGCAATTGCGATGTCCGTTGTCATATCAAAATCCCTTCATCTCTGGATGTTGTATTAAATTCCGTCTTACGGTCCATTGTAGATGAACCCTGCGGCGATTCGCAACAAAACACCGCGATCCACCACAAAAAAACAGGACGCTTTTTTCCGCAAACGGGAAAAAATCATTTCCGTGCCATGCCGTATATCCTGGAACGGCTACAATACAGTAAACCGGAGACGACGGCAAAACTTATTATTTTTCCATTTATTGACAGAATTATGCTGGATAACCTGACACAACGGCTGGCCAAGGTCGTAAAAACCATACGAGGCGAAGCTCGCCTGACAGAAACCAATACAGCGGAAATGCTGCGCGAAATCCGTCTGGCGTTGCTGGAGGCGGACGTGGCCCTGCCGGTCGTTCGCGATTTTATCAGCCGCGTACGCGAAAAAGCGATGGGTGAGGAAGTAATCGGATCACTTACGCCGGGTCAGGCGCTGGTTGGTGTCGTGCAGCAGGAACTGACAGATATTATGGGCGGGGATCTTGGCAAGGATGCCACGAAGCTGAGTTTTGCCACCCAGCCTCCAGCCGTGATACTGATGGCCGGGTTACAGGGTGTCGGCAAAACGACAACTGTTGGCAAGCTGGCGCGCTACCTGAAAACAGAAAACAAAAAGAAAGTGCTGACGGTTTCCACAGACGTTTACCGTCCTGCCGCCATCCGGCAACTGGAAACCGTATCACAGCAGGCCGGGGTTGATTTTTATGCTTCGGAGCCGTCCTCGCGCCCGGTTGAGATAGCGCAATCCGCGCTGGACCACGCGCGCCGTCATTACCACGACGTACTGATTATAGATACGGCGGGGCGGCTCGGCATTGACGAAGAGATGATGCGGGAAATAGCGGCATTGCATGAGGCTGTGCGCCCCATAGAGACATTGTTTGTCGTTGACGCGATGCTGGGCCAGGATGCCGTCAATGTTGCCCGTACCTTTAATGAAACCCTGCCGCTGACGGGCATTGTGCTGACCAAGCTGGATGGTGACGCGCGCGGCGGCGCGGCCCTCTCGGTGCGCCATATCACCGGAAAGCCCATTAAATTTGCCGGGGTATCCGAAAAACTGGACGGACTGGAGGTATTTGACCCTGCCAGAATGGCCAGCCGGATTCTTGGAATGGGCGACATCATGTCGCTGGTGGAAGAGGCCAGAAAAAGTGTTGATGTGCAGGC
>JAISIS010000195.1 GCA_031261905.1 Burkholderiaceae bacterium | reverse complement strand
TAATCCAGACGGATACCTTGCTGTCGGGCGTATTGATATGGAGGCGTCCGGCCTGATTGGCTTCTTCGTCTATTTTCAGGCCGAGCCAGTCCAGTTGCCTGCAGATTGCAAGACGTATTTCCGGCGAGCGCTCACCAATACCGGCGGTGAAGACAAAGGTGTCCAGCCCCTTGCAGGCCGCCGCCAGCGAGCCGGTCTCGCGCGCCACACGATAGACAAAAAGATCCAGAGCGGTACGGGAGGCCGGGTTACCGGTAGTCAGCAGATCGCGCATATCGGAGCTGATGCCGGAAACCCCAAGCAGACCGGATTGCTTGTACAGCATTGTTTCAAGTTCTTCCACCGTCATTTTTTCATGCTGCAGCAGGTACAGGATCACGCCGGGGTCCAGCGTGCCGGTGCGGGTGCCCATCACCAGTCCGTCCAGCGTGGAGAATCCCATGGTGCTGGCAATGCTTTTGCCGTTGATCAGGCCGCACATGCTCGCGCCACTGCCCAGATGTGCAATAATCGTGCGGCCATTGGCGTCTTCCGGCGCGATTTCCTGTAATTCACCTATGATGTATTCAAAGGAAAGACCGTGAAACCCGTAACGCACAATCCCCTTTTCCGTCAGGTGGCCGGGAAGGCCGTAAAGCCTGGAGATATAGGGATTGGTCTGATGGAAAGAGGTATCAAAGCAAACGACCTGGTGCAAATTGGGGTAACGTTTTGAAATGGTGTCTATCACGCTCAGCACGCGCGGCTGATGAAGCGGCGCCAGTGGAATCAGACGCCGCAATCTTTCCATCACCTTCGGCGTTACCAGTGTGGGTTCCAGGAAATCAGCGCCGCCATGCACCATGCGGTGCCCGACCGCACTGAGTTTGTTCGGCGAAAGATGCACCTCGATCCAGTCAATCAGAAATTCCAGCAGCGCCTCGCTGGAAAGATTGGCGCCCCAACTGTGCTGGCTGACAATCTTGCGGTTGCTGTCTCTGGCGATGAAGTAGGGGTCATTGCTGCCGACATTTTCAATTTCACCGGAAGTCCGCCGTTCCAGGCGGTTATCTTCCATTTCTTCAAACAGGGAAAATTTATAGCTTGATGAACCGGCATTGATGACAGCAAAGTAGCGCAGCATGGGGGTGGGCATTACGGTATTCATCAGTAGTCTCTCGTGTGTAGTTGTCAGGCAGGGCGGTTATTGTTGTTTTCCCAGGTAGGCGGCCAGGTCATAATGCAACATATTGCCAATACGTTCAATGGCAATATCGGCGGCAGGGTAAGTGGCGATATTTTCGGGGTCCAGCGCGTAATGTCCCTGGCGCGGGAAAACCGTCGTCAGCCGCTTGCCAAGCTGCTGCTTCATGGCGTGCAGGATCCGCAGTTTGTCGTCAATCATCACATAGTGCTGTGCCGGATAACGTTTTTGCACATCATCCAGCATCTGCTCCTTGTGAATATAAATCAGGACGCGTCCTTCCACGGCGTTCCACAGACCGGATCGCTGAACCTTGTGCGGCTGAAAAACCACATCGCCGTCAGAGAGAATTACGGTAGTTCCCCATTGCCGGACAAATTCAAGCGCCGCCAGCGCGCCGGGATACAGCCTGTCCATGAACGGATAATTCAGCAGGAAGGAGGACATCTGCAAAAGGTGCGGGTTGTTGAAATCACGCGTGCGGTACCGCTGAAGCGCTCCCAGGTAATCCGCATAGCCCAGTTCCGCGCGCAGTTCCTCGAATATTTTCCAGTAGCGTGCTTCATTTTCCGGGCCGAAGGCGTCCAGCAAATGCTGCCGCAAATCAGCCGTTACCCTGTCATTGTCCAGCAGGGTATTATCAATATCGAACAGAAATACGACTGCTTCCCGGTTGCGCATATTCGGCTCCTGTGGTTATCCGGCAGGGCGTGTCAGTTTCAATTATGTCTTGTGGGAGCGATATCTGCAAATGTGTTGCGTAACAATTTGTATTTGTGACGATGCCCGCGAACGAATAAAAGCGTACAATCGGCGTGCCTGACGCAGGCATGGGTAACGGCAACGACAATGGAATCACAGGCACATTCGGAAAATCAGCGGCAGGGTAGTCTGGCGGCAGGCGAGGCGCCTGATTTCTGCTCGTCGCCTGCGTTGCCTGAAACACCGGATTATTTGCGGAAAACCTACTGGTGGGCCTATGAACATCCGCTGGCGGTTCGTTTCTGGGATCGTGGCTTTCTCATAAACTTTATTCTGCTCGGCAATTACACCCGCCTGGTGGATGCAGTGCTGGAAGCGTTTCCCCGTCCGCTGACGGGGAGCCTGTTGCAGATTTCCAACGCCTATGGGCAGCTTGTGCCGCGTATTCAGCAGCAACTGGATGAATCCGCGCGCTTTGATTTGATTGATGTGTTGCCGGTACAACTGGAAAAAACGCGCCGGAAGCTGAAGCTGCCGGATGAGCGGATCAGAATGTTTCCCTGTGACGCTACCGATTTGCCGTGCCCGGACAACAGTTATGATCATGTGCTGATGTTTTTCCTGCCGCACGAATTGCCTGAAGACAAACGGCGGCAGGCGCTGTCGGAAGCCCTGCGGGTGCTGAAACCGGGTGGCCGGCTGGTGCTGGTGGAGTTTCATCGTCCCCGTACGCTGCATCCGCTGCGCTGGTGGCAGCGCCTGGTGTTTGGCCTGTTTGAACCCTATGCGATGGATATGTGGCGTTATCCGCTTACGCATTATTTTCCTGAAACGGCCCGGTATCAGGTGATCAGCCAGACAACATACTTCGGGGAACTGTATCAGAGGCTTGTTATAACCAAAACCTGAGCGGTTATAAGTGGTTAAATGAGACAGATTGCCGCTGTTTTGGCAATTCCTTTGCGTTTTCTATGGTTTTTATCCGGATTGGGATATAATCTCAAAATTTTCCGTATCGGACTTTTTTTGGAAATATTATGGTCGTTATTCGTTTAGCACGTGGAGGCGCAAAAAAGCGCCCGTTTTACCGAATTGTCGCCGCTGATTCGCGCAGCCGTCGTGATGGCCGCTTTATTGAGCGTATCGGCACCTATAATCCCTTTGCCGCCGAGCACGAAAAGGGCTTGAATATTGCCGCGGACAGGCTGGCCTACTGGCAAGGCGTTGGCGCAAAGATGAGCGCCACGGTTGAGCGTCTGGTTCGCGAAAGCAAGAAGCAGGCGGCATAAATTTGTCTGCAAAGGCGACAGCACATCAACCGCCGGATGATCTGGTCACGGTAGGTTATGTGGCTGGCGCATACGGGGTTTCGGGCTGGACGCGTATCCGGCCTTATTCCGAAGATGGCGAAGCCCTGCTGACCGTAAAAACCTGGTGGCTGGACAGCCCGGAGCTTCATCCCGTCAAGGTATTGGGCACCCGTCTGCATGGCGATGAGGTGCTGGCGCGGCTGTCAACCATTAAATCCCGCGAAGAGGCCGAAGCGGCAAAGGGCGTGCAGATTGGCATTTCCCGCAGCCTGTTTCCGGAACTGGATGAAAATGAATTTTACTGGGTTGACCTGATCGGCCTGAAGGTGATTAATCATCGGGGTGAACTGCTCGGGGTGGTGCATGATCTTATGGATAACGGTGTGCACCAGGTTTTGCGGGTTGACGCCGGACAAAATGAGGATACCGGTCGCCGCCGCGAGGTACTGATTCCTTTTGTCGAGCAGTTTGTCGGAGACATTGATCAGGAAGGCGGGAAGATCATGGTGGAATGGGAATCCGATTATTGAGGGGAAGGCGATGCAGTTTGACGTCATCACGCTTTTCCCGGAGATGTTTGCGGCACTGACGGCATCGGGTGTGACCCGGCGGGCGTTTGAAGAGAATAAATATGCGCTGACCTTGTGGAATCCGCGTGATTTCACGGAAGACAGGCACCGCACGGTGGATGACAGGCCCTACGGCGGCGGTCCAGGCATGGTGATGCTGGCAAAGCCGCTGGAAGAAGCCATTGCCTCGGCAAAAGCGAATCAGCGGGCTGTGGGTATAGAAACGCCGCATGTGGTGTATTTGTCTCCGCAGGGAGCCTCACTGACGCATAAGCGGGTGATGGAACTGAAGGAGATGCCTGGCCTGATTTTGTTGTGCGGACGCTACGAGGCGATTGATCAGCGTTTGCTGGACCGCTGTGTGACGGAAGAAATCAGCATGGGCGATTTCGTGCTGTCCGGCGGGGAAATACCGGCGATGGCGCTGATGGATGCCCTTATCCGGCAATTGCCGGGTGTGCTGCATGATGAGTTGTCGGCTGTACAGGACAGCTTTGTTTCGGGTATACTCGACTGCCCGCACTATACAAGGCCTCCTGTATATGAAGGCCTGGAGGTTCCTGCTGTCCTGATGGGCGGCAACCATGCGGAAATAGAAAAATGGCGGTGGGAGCAGGCGCTCCTGGCAACCCGCCAAAAGCGGCCCGATCTACTTGAGAAGGCACGTATTGCCGGTCTGCTTTCAGAAGCAGACGAAAAGTTTCTGGGCGGTCAGGGCAATAACCGTCATGGGTAGTAGCAGGTAATTTGTATAACACCATCCTCTGCCGGGCAATAGCCATAAAAGGCAATTTAACCAACAGGCGCCGGTATGATGGTATAGGAGATAAAATGAATCTGATTCAACAACTTGAAAAAGAAGAAATAGCGCGTCTGGGAAAGAATATTCCCGATTTCGCGCCGGGTGATACCGTTGTGGTGAACGTGAATGTGGTTGAAGGCAACCGCAAGCGCGTACAGGCTTATGAAGGCGTGGTGATTTCGCGCCGTAACCGTGGACTGAATTCCAATTTTATTGTGCGCAAGATTTCATCCGGTGAAGGCGTGGAAAGAACTTTCCAGCTTTACTCGCCGAGGATTGATTCCATTGAAGTCAAGCGCCGTGGCGATGTCCGCCGCGCCAAGCTGTACTATCTGCGCGAGCGTTCAGGCAAGTCTGCCCGCATCAAGGAAAAACTGCCTGGACGGGGAACCAGACCGGCAGGAGCGTAAGCTGGCCGCAGTATCGGGTAAAAGGGGCATCGCAGCAGGTGTCCCTTTTGTTTTTTAAGGAGGAAACATGGCGGAACTGAAGCTGGATCCTGCGACACGCCCCATTGATTCGGTGGCGGATGAACCGCCCGTACCTCCAGAGAGGTTGAATACCGGGTGGCTCCGCAGCCGTTTTGCCAATCCCCGTGAATGGCAGCCGGAAGCTATGGAGGAAAAGCCGCTTCCGGGCGGGCGAAACCGCTGGGTTCCCGCCGCCGTGCTGATTCCGCTGGTAGCCAGAAAGGAAGACGATTTATGGCTGATGCTGACCCGCCGTGCCGCGCATTTGCACGATCATGCCGGTCAAATCAGCTTCCCTGGCGGTCGGGTTGATCTTACCGATTCTTCCCGCATTGAAACCGCATTGCGGGAGATGGAAGAAGAGGTGGGGGTTGAGCGCGAGCAGATCGAGATTCTCGGCACCCTGCCGCAATACCGTACAGGCAGTGGTTACAGTATTACACCGGTGGTCGCCATTGTTCGCCCGCCGTTTGCCATTCGCACCGATCCCATGGAAGTGGCTGAAGTCTTTGACGTTCCTTTTTCCTGGGTGATGACAGGCGCGCATTACCAGCGTCGCTCGGTGATGTTGCCGGACTTCGGCCCCAGAACCTTTTATACCATTCCCTATAAGCACTACATGATCTGGGGCGCAACGGCCGGTATGCTGCGCAACCTGTTTCATTTTATGCGTGCGTAAGGCCAGGCAGGATATTGACGTTTGATTCCGGCGGGGTGCTGCGGTATCGTAGTGTCTTGAAGAACACTCCGTAGATTGTCATGCTTTTTTTCTCGGTTTTTTTCGCGTTGGTACTGGATCATTTCAGGCCGGTACGAATTAACAACCCGATTCTGAAGACGATCCGTATGCTGGCGGATCGCTTTGAGATATGGTTTAACGCCGGTCATCCGCAACATGGCCGGATTGGCTGGATGCTCCTTGTTTTTGGCATTACGCCTCCGGTGCTGGTTATTTACTGGGCGTGTTTTTCCGTAAGCGCCTTTCTGGCGATGCTGTTCAATATACTGATTCTGTATTTGTGCATGGGGTTTATGGATTACAGCCAGTATTTTTCCTCCATCCAGATTGCGCTGATTTCAGGAGATGAGGCCAAAGGGCGGCGGGTGCTTTCCCAGTGGAGCGGGCAAGATACAAGCGCGATGGAAACGCCTGAAATTATGCGCCTTTCTATCGAAAGGGCGCTCATGACTTCACATCAGCATGTCTTTGGCGTGTTTTTCTGGTTTATGATTCCGGGTCTTGGTCCGGCAGGTGCGGTGCTTTACCGGCTGGCGGCTTATCTGGTTCGCGCATGGTCGGAAACCGGAGATGCCCGCTACGAGGCTTTCGGGCGTTTCGCGGCGCGCGCTTTTTTGTGGATTGACTGGATACCCTCAAGATTGACGGCTATATGTTTTGCCGTGGTGGGTAATTTTGAGGATGCGGTATATGCCTGGCGTAATTTTGCGGATCGCTGGGATAATGGCAATACCGGAGTGCTGTTGTCTGCAGGCGGTGGCGCGCTGGGCGTCAGGCTGGGGACCCCTTACGAAAAAGCGCTCAGGATCGTTCCTGTGGATGTGAATGCCATGGATATGGAAGGGCTGGAAGCGGAAAGCCAGCCGGGTGAAGAGCCATCCATCCGCTTCTTCCAGCTGACGACAGGGCTGATATGGCGGGCGTTGTTGTTGTGGCTTTTGTTATTTTTATTCTTTACTATAGTAATCTGGCTGTTATAGCAGGATTGCCTGCGGTTTTAAGGAATTCTGATAATTTGCGAGCGCGGGAAAGGCAGGTATCCGGAATATGGTTTCACCCATCACATTTATTAACGTCGCCGATAAAATCACTGCCGGGCTTTCGCCGGAGCATGGCAGGCAGGTAGCGGATGCCTATGAGTTTGCCGTCAAAATATATGACGACAAAAAACTGGACTCCGGGCAAGGCATGATAGATTTTGCCCGCACGGTCTGCATCATCCTGACAACGTTGAATACCGATCCGGAAACCCGGATTGCCGGGCTGCTGATTCCTTTGCCGGAAATCAATCCTGCGGAATGGGAAAAAATGGAAAGCCGCTTTGGAGCGGAAGTTGTAGGGCTGGTGGACAATGTTCGTCAGTTGTTCAGGCTCAAGGATGTCAGCGGCGGCCTGCTTTCACAGCAGGCAGGCGGAAAAAATGCCGCCCACCGCAAGGAACAGACGGAAACGTTGAGAAAAATGCTGCTGGCGATGGCGTCCGACATGCGCGTGGTGCTGATCCGGCTGGCGGCCAGGGTTGCAGGGCTGCGCTACATTGCCGAAACCAAAAAGCATAATGAAATCAGCGAAGGTTATGCCCGCGAAACACTGGAGCTTTATGCGCCGCTGGCAAACCGGCTGGGTATCTGGCAGATGAAATGGGAACTGGAAGACCTTTCTTTCCGTTTTCTTGAGCCGGATGCCTACAAATCCATAGCGAAAATGCTGGAAGAAAAGCGCGTGGAGCGCGAGGAGTTCATCGAGCAGGCGATCAGGCGCGTCAGGGATGAACTGAGCGCCGCCGACATCCGGGCGGAAATTTCCGGCAGGCCCAAGCATATTTACAGCATCTGGAGCAAAATGCACGGAAAATCGCTTAACTTCGAGCAAATGCATGATGTTCGCGCGCTTCGTATTATTGTGTCTGACATTAAAACCTGTTTTGCCGTGCTGGATATCATTCACCGGATGTGGACGCCGATACTGGAAGAGTTTGACGATTACATTTCGCGTCCGAAGCCCAATGGTTACCAGTCGCTGCATACCATTGTCATTGCGGAAGACGGCCTGGCGCTGGAGGTGCAGATACGCACGGAGGCCATGCATAATTTTGCCGAGTATGGCATGGCCTCCCATTGGCGCTACAAGGAATCCGGCGGCTCCGATTTCACGGCGCAGCAGTATGATGAAAAGATTTCCTGGCTGCGGCAATTGCTTTCCTGGAAGGCGGACGCGCCGGAGGATGCGCCCCAGGATAATGTGCACAGCGACTGGGTCAGGAAAATCAAGGCAACGACACTGGATGACCGCATCTACGTGCTGACGCCGCAGGCGCGGGTGATTGATTTGCCCAAAGGCTCAACCCCCATTGATTTCGCCTATCAGGTGCATACCAGTGTGGGAAACCGCTGCCGGGGCGCGCGGGTGGATGGCGCGATGGTACCGTTGAATACGCCGCTGAAAAGTGGTCAGACAGTAGAGATCATTACCGCGAAAGGTCTTGACGCCGGGCCATCGCGTGATTGGCTGACGCCGGGTTTTGCCGTTAGTGCCCGAACGCACAGCAAGATTCGCGCCTGGTTTAACGCCATTGAGCATGAAGAAAATATATCCGGCGGGCGCAGTGTTGTTGACAGGATTTTGCAGCGGGAAGGCAAAACGTCAGTCAATATGGAAGAACTGGCGCGCAAACTCGGCTTTGCCAAAATGGAAGAACTTTTCCTGGCGGTCGGGAAAGACAAGATCAATACACGCACCATAGAGCAGGTCCTGCATGCCGAAGAAGCCGCAGGCAGGGAGGCAAAGGCCGAGGAAGCGGTGCTGCCCAGAAAGAGCCGGGCATCCAGCATTGTGCGCGGGGCCAAATCCGGGGTACTGGTGGTGGGCGCGGAAGGTCTGTTGACCCAGATGGCCAAATGCTGCAAGCCGGCGCCGCCTGATCCTATTGCAGGCTTTGTCACGCGCGGCAAGGGCGTTTCCATACATCGCCCGGACTGCAAGAATTTTCTGGAAATGAAGCGCCAGTCTCCCGAGCGCGTGATCCAGACAGATTGGGGAACATCCGATCCTGATACGGTTTATCCGGTGGATGTATTTGTCCTGGCGGGTGACAGGCAGGGGTTGTTGCGTGATATTTCCGATATTTTCATGCGGGAGAAGCTGAATGTGATCGGCGTAAGCTCCCAAAGCGTCAAGGGCCACGCGCGCATGTCGTTTACCGTGGAAGTTTTTTCAACCGCCGGGCTGAACAAGGCTATCCAGATGATCCGGGAAGTGCCGGGCGTCATGAATGTCAAGCGGCGCTAGCGGTGAAAAGAGGCGGCAGTTTTTATCCCATTTAACACGTTGGCCTGTTAAACTTATGGGAATCAGGAATTTATGCGTATCCGGATATCAGGCATCCGCGTACAAATGCACAGGGCATCCTCATGAAAAAACTCTTTTTGTTCATCGGCACCGTTGTTTTCGGGCTGGTGGTGACTGTCAAAACGGCGATAAACGGCAATTTCAGTACCGAAAGCATCCATGAGTGGGTGCTCAACGCGCTGCTGGTTGCCGCAATTGTTGGCTTTATCCTTGTGAAATACCTCAAGAGCAAGGGTAAATTGCGTTGATCGGCGATTGAACAAAACTGCCAGGAAATATTGCCGGAGCCGGTTCCGGTAGCCTCCCATGCCTCCTATTCTCCATATCCAGTCCGCACTTATCAGGCGTTGTTGCCTGATTTTGCTGATGCCGATGCTGTTTCCGCTGATTTTTTTCCTGCGGATCGGCAAGGCCATGATGAGCGCCTTCACAGAATTTGCGGAAATGTTTTCCGCCATATGGAAAGGGATGGAAGAAGAAGCGCCACTTCTGCCGTGCCCCTTTTGTGGCGGCAGAGGTATGCCGCACGGCTGGCGGACGCAGGGCGGCGCAACAGGCCCGGCCTGCGATAACTGCGGCGCGACAGCCTGGTCCACCGACACATGGAACACCCGCATCCCGTTAACGGAAGAACAAATGCAATGGATGCGCGATCATCAGGAAGAAGAAGCCTGAAAACCGCGCCTTGCGCTATTTGGCGCGGGGAAGCGGCGTAGTTTCCTGCTGCGTAACGGACTGGGGAGCGGCTTCCGTTACCGGCGTGTAACCAGAGTCCGGTTGTGTGCCGGTTTGTTGATGGCGCGGCTTCGCTTTGGGATAGTTGGAGTGCTCCGTCAGCAGCCTGAAATCAGGCGCGGTAACCAGTTGTCGGATAACATTCCGTATTGCTGCGGAAAGCGTATCGCCTGCCAATTGGCACGTGTTGATGCCGACCACATTGCTTTGAAAGCGGTAATTTTCCCTGGCCGAGATGGAGCGGCCATTATTGGAAGTCAGCGTTATCTTGATGATCCATTCGCCGAAAGAAATCGTATTCAGCGTAAGCTGGTTGATTCTCCCGCTGATCACATAGGGAGAATCAGGAGAATAGGCGTTGGCGCGCTCCAGTTCGCTGATAAAAGCGTTGCGGATATACTGTGCAAGGCTTTCGTGGTTCGGTGTGGTGATAACGCCGTAGCCGCGGCACTGGGTGATGATCCCTTCACCGGGAAAATCCGAAAAATCCCCTACGCTGATTTTATTGCCGCTATACGCGCTCAATGCCGCCACCGTAGTCGGGTCGGAAGTATAACCATCAATACTCTGCACACAGGCGGCAAGAGAGAGCGTAGCCAGCAAAATAACAAGCAAGCGTTTCATCATATAAAAGACATCATGAGATGACCAGATAATAGTATAACCTATTGATATTAATCAATATATGCTTGCATCTAAGATTTCCCCTTTTCCAGGAAATCGGCATATGCCTGAGCGATGCCATCCCTTAGCGAAACCTTTGCTTTCCAGCCAAGCTCACGCATCCGGTCAACATTCAGGAGTTTTCTCGGCGTGCCGTCCGGCTTGCTGCTGTCAAACATGATGCGTCCCCTGAATCCGACGACTTCCATCACCGTTTCCGCCAGTTCCCTAATGGTCACATCCTCGCCGGTTCCTATATTGAACAAACCTTCGCCGATGCCGCGCTCCATCAAAAAAACACAGGCATCCGCCATATCATCCACATACAGGAACTCACGCATGGGCGTGCCCGTTCCCCAGACGACAAGTTCTTTGTCTTCCCGCATTTTTGCCTCATGTGCCTTGCGGATCAAAGCCGGCAATACATGGCTGTTTTCCGGATCATAATTGTCATTAGGTCCATAGAGGTTGGTCGGCATCACCGAAACATATTGCGTGCCGTACTGGCGGTTATAACTCTCGCACAGTTTTATGCCTGCAATCTTGGCAATGGCGTAAGGCTCGTTGGTTTCTTCCAGCAAGCCTGTCAACAGTTCTTCTTCCCTGATCGGTTGCTGCGCCAGCCTCGGATAAATGCAACTGGAACCCAGAAACATCATTTTCCGGACACCTGCCTGCCAGGCGGCATGGGCCACATTGGCCGTTATCATCAGGTTCTGGTAAATAAAATCGGCACGATAGGTATTGTTGGCGTGTATGCCCCCCACTTTGGCCGCCGCCATAAAAATATAATCGGGCTTTTCACGCGCCAGAAATGCCTCAACTTCCGGCTGACGCGTTAAATCAAGCTCATCATGCGTGCGCATAACCAGATTTGTATATCCACGCTTTTCAAGCTGGCGCACAATGGCGGAACCCACCATGCCACGATGCCCCGCCACATAAATCCTGGCCGACTTATCCATGATTACGACTCCTGGTGTTCATAGACGGTATAACCATGATTTACAACCAGCTTGTCACGGCGCGCGTTATTCAGATCCTCGCGAACCATTTCCTTTACCAGTTCGTCAAAGCTGGTTTTTGGTTTCCATCCCAGTTTTTCACGCGCCTTGCGGGCATCACCCAGCAGCGTTTCCACCTCCGTTGGACGAAAGTAACGGGGATCAACCGCTACAATGCATTGCCCGGCATCATTGAATCCTTTTTCATCAACGCCGCTTCCCTGCCAGTTAACCTTGATGCCCAACTCTTCCGCCGCCGCGTTGATGAAGTCTCGCACACTGTACTGGACACCGCTTGCGATCACAAAGTCTTCCGGCGTATCCTGTTGCAGCATCAGCCATTGCGCTTCAACATAATCCCGCGCGTGTCCCCAGTCCCGCTTTGCGTTAAGGTTGCCAAGGTACAGGCAATCCTGCATTCCCAGTTTGATGCGTGAGAGCGCGCGGGTAATTTTACGGGTTACAAAGGTTTCACCGCGAACAGGGCTTTCGTGATTGAACAAAATGCCGTTACAGGCGTACATGCCATAGGCCTCCCGGTAATTGACGGTTATCCAGTAGGCATAGAGTTTGGCGACCGCATAGGGCGAACGCGGATAAAAAGGGGTGCTTTCTTTCTGCGGGGTTTCCTGTACCAGGCCATAAAGCTCTGAAGTGGACGCCTGATAAAAACGGGTTTTTTTCTCCATTTTCAGTATCCGTAGTGCTTCCAGCACCCTCAAGGCGCCCAGTGCATCCGAATTGGCCGTATATTCCGGCTCCTCAAATGAAACCGCCACATGCGACTGTGCGGCCAGATTGTATATTTCATCCGGCTGTACCTGCTGGATGATCCTGACAAGGCTGGATGAATCCGTCATGTCGCCATAATGCAGGATAAAACGGCGGTCAGGAACATGCGGCCCCTGGTAAAGATGTTCAATCCGATCCGTATTGAAGAGTGAGGCACGGCGGATAATCCCGTGCACCATGTAACCCTTGTTCAATAAAAACTCGGCCAGGTAGGAACCGTCCTGACCGGTTACGCCGGTAATTAACGCCGTTTTCTTCACAACTGTATCCTTGTTTTCTGATTCGTTCATTGAAGCCGCAATGCTTCAATGGGTTATTGCATCATTTGCCGCCGTGCGGTCATACGCATCTTCAAAGCGGACGATGTCATCCTCTCCCAGATACTGCCCGCTTTGCACTTCAATAATAATCAGCGGCAGCATACCCGGATTTTCCAGCCGGTGCCGGTGCCCTGCCGGTATATAGGTTGATTCATTCGTGTTTACGAATAAAACGGTGTCGCCATTTGTCACTTTTGCCATGCCGCTGACAACAATCCAGTGCTCGCTGCGATGGTAATGCAACTGCAGGCTCAGGCTGGCGCCAGGGTCTACTTCTATGCGTTTGATTTTGAAGTTGTCCCCTTCTTCAAGGGTAGTATAGGTTCCCCAGGGCCTGTGAACGGTGCGGTGCAGTTTGTAGGCTTCGTGGTTTCTGTTTTTTAACCCGTTATAGATATGCCTGACATGCTGTACATCCGATTTTTCCGCCACCAGCAACGCATCGGCAGTATCTATAATTATCAGGTTTTCAACCCCTACAGCGCTTACCAGGCGGTCATCACTGCAAATGGTGCAATTGCGGGTATTGTACAACGCCGTTTCGCCATGAATACGGTTGCCGTCCTGGTCAGGGGCCATAAGGTCGCCAAAAGCTGTCCACGATCCAATATCGCTCCAGCCGATACTGCATGGCACGACGGCAACATCTTTGGATTTTTCCATGACGGCATAGTCAATAGAATCACCCGGCACATTGCGGAAAAGAGGCGGGCTTAGTTCCAGTTGCGTCAGGCCCTGACCGGTTTTGAGTGAAGAGGCATCAATACATTGCCGTACCGCGTGCAGGATGTCGGCGCAGTGAGTCTCCATCTGCCGGATAATGCTGTTTGCTGTAAAGCAGAACATGCCCGCATTCCAGAGAAAATTGCCGGAACTGATATACTCTTTCGCTTTCTCCAGGGTAGGCTTCTCGACGAAACGCAGAACCTCTTCCGATTTTGCCTCAATGTAGCCGTAGCCGGTTTCCGGCCCGGTTGGCCTGATGCCAAAGGTTACCAGTTTGCAGGTTTGCGCGAGCCGGTTTGCGCGCAATACCGCCTGTTGAAATGCGGCTTCATCGGTAATGATATGATCTGCCGGCAAAACCAGCATCACGGCATCCTCTCCGTATTCTGCGGCAATACGGAGCGCGGCGGCGGCTACTGCCGCTGCGGTATTGCGCCCAAAGGGTTCCAGTATGTAGGAAACCGTGATGCCGGAAGAGTTGACTTCGTCAAAGTCATCCTGTGTCTTGAAAAAAAGTTCCCGGTTCGTCACCGTCAGGATGTCTGTTACTCCCGGAAGATAAATTGCCCTTATAAAGGCCTTTTGAAGCAAACTCTGCCCATCCGAAAGCCGCATGAATGGTTTGGGATGTAATTCCCGCGATACGGGCCAAAGCCGGGAACCGGCGCCGCCGCATAAAATAACCGGAATAAGCAAGGAAGAGTTATCCATGGCGTCTCACAAATTGCACGCGGAAAAATAGGGGATAGCGTAAAAACAGCGATTCTCATGGTGAAAACCGGTGAAGTATAACAGGAATACCAGGCCGTTTTTCATGAGTCTGTAGTGAATCTGTCAGAAATATTATCGATGGCGCCTCACAGGAAATATTACCCAAACGCTTAAGTCCGGTTAGTGCGAAAACTTATTCAGCATTCCGGACAGGTTTTCCAGTGATTGCGCGAGTTTCCTGTCCCGTACTTCAATCAGCTTTTC
>JAISIS010000193.1 GCA_031261905.1 Burkholderiaceae bacterium | reverse complement strand
TTGCTAATTTGGTAATAAACCGTTGTATTCATGTAACCATGCATACTTTAAGGAGACGCCATATATGCCGGGAGCGTATGCCCATTTATCTGTCGTTGGTTCACTGAGCGCCTCCAATCCTCTGGGGAAAGCTCCCGGTTTTACCTCCGCCGCCAAAGCGGCACTGCTGCGAAATACCTGTTTTTGCGATCTGGGCGCCGTCAGCCCTGATTATCCCTATCTTGATATTCTCCACTCCAGTGCAAGTGCATGGGCTGATCTGATGCACTACGACAAGACCGGGCAAATGATCAAAACGGGGGTAGAGATTGTTCGCGGCCTGAAAAGCAATGAACAATCCAAAGCCTTTGCCTGGCTGTTGGGCTACACATCCCACGTAATCACTGACGTGACCATTCACCCTATCGTGGAACTGAAAGTAGGGCCATACGCGGAAAACAAAATGCGGCACCGCGAGTGCGAAATGAATCAGGATGCGCACATTTTTCCCAAAGAACTCAATGTTGGCCCTGTCGGCTTGTCTGAATACCTGGACAGCGGCATAAGGCAATGTTCTGTCCCGGGCAAAAGGCACAAACTGGACCCTGTCATCTCGGGCATCTGGCGTGAGATGCTCAAGACCTGTTATCCATCCCAATTTCAAAAAAATGTGCCTGATATTGACGGATGGCATAAGGCATTCATAGAAACCGTTGACCTTGCTGAAGAAAGCGCCCGTTTGTTCCCGTTTGCGAGGCATGCAGGCGTTGGCCTGGGGCTTACTTACCCCCTGGAAGACGAGATTGACCCGCAATATATCAATGCCCTCCAAACACCTCACGGTCCCATGAGTTATGACGCTATTTTTGCACGGGCAAAAAGGAATGTGCTGGATACATGGTCGCTCATTGCCGCAGGTGTTTTCAAAGGCGACGAGGCATACAAGGCACGCATCACGGACTGGAATCTGGACACCGGCAAGGATATGAATGGCGAGCTTGCATTCTGGAGGGATGCCGCATGAGAAAAACGCATCTGTTCGTGGTATGCGCTCTGATTGTTCTGTCAGGTTGCGTACAACCGCAAAAAACGCAAGACCAGGAAGAAATGTACACCAAAGCGGCATCGTTGCAGAAGCTTTCCAAAGCTGTTGAAGCCACACAATATGAGGAACCACCATCCAGACTGGAAAACGCGGAACTGCTCAAGCACGCAACAACACACAACCCGCGCCTGCTTGAAGGATTTGATGCCTACACCCTGAAGGCAAAGGCTCAGAATGGGCATACCGCTGTACTCATGTGTGATGCGCCAGGACAGCATGGCCTGATTGAAGATACGGGCTGCACCGGCAAAGTGGATATGCATCACTGGAAAACGCAGCCATTGCCGCCCTGTGAATTTACTATAAACCTGGATGTTAAGTGTCAATAGGTTGTTCCTGTTTTGAATCCTTCTTATCGCCCGGCTTGTGTGGCGCTGTTATTTTTTTTCGGTTGGAACCGGCTACCATATCAAAACGGAAGAGGCGGCACTCAATGGCCCCGTTATAAAACGGCGTCTTTCCGGAAGCCTGAAGGCGCAACATCCGGGGCGCGTCCTGGTCCGCCGTGAACAGGAAGACTTTCCAGCCCGCGAAACGCTGTTTGAAGGTTGCCCCCAGCGCGCTGTAAAACTGCGCCGCCATTTCTTCCTGCGGCCTGCTTTTGTCGCCCCGTACAGTGATGCGCTCGCCGTAAGGCGGGTTGGTCAGGATGATGCCGGGCACATCGGTTGGCGGCTGGACTTCCTGCGCCTCGATCTGCTTGAGCGGAATATCGGCTTCAATACCGGCTGCCCTGAAATTATGCCGGGCCATGGCAATCATGTCTCCGGAAATATCGCTGCCGAAGAGGGTGGGTTCTTTGGGCAAGGGGCGTGGCTTGCATGCCGCCTTCATGGCTTCCCAGGCCTTCCGGTCAAAGCTTTTCAGGTTTTCAAAGGCAAAGCGCCGGTTGATGCCGGGCGGGATACCGGCCAGCATCCGGGCCGCCTCGGCCAGAATGGTGCCCGAACCGCACATCGGATCAAACAGCGTCATGCCGGGCTTCCATCCGGCCACGCGCAAGAGGCCCGCAGCCAAGTTCTCACGCAGTGGCGCATCACCTGTCTTGCCGCGCCAGCCGCGTTTGAAGAGCGGTTCTCCCGAAGTATCCAGATACAGCGTGACATGGGCTGCATTCAGGAACGCCGCAATACGGATATCAGGCGCTTTGGTATCCACCGAAGGGCGCTTGCCGAAGCGGTTACGGAAATGGTCGGCAATGGCGTCCTTGATCTTCAGGGTGGTAAAACTCAGGCTTTTTAACGGCGACTGGATGGCGGTAACGTCAATGCGTATGGTGTGATCCACCTCGAACCAGTTTTCCCATTTCTGGGAAAAGGCCAACTGATACACATCCTGCTCGTTACGGTACGCGCCCTGCGCAACGCGGAGCAAAATACGCGAAGCGATCCGGGAATGCAGGTTCATGCGCCAGCCATCTTCCATGCTGCCCGAACAATGCACGCCGCCCGGCACCTGCGCCCGGACGACAAGCGAATCACTTTGCCCGGCGATTTCCGCCAACTCTTCCGCCAACGCGGTTTCCAGCCCGCGCGGGCAGGGACAAAACCAGGAATAACTTACCGACATGGCAAACCCTTTTTCCATTGAAGCGGGATCCTGATGAAGCACCCTGCTGAGTGAACACTTACTTTCTTGTTTCGCCGTGCCCCAGCACGACATACTTTTGCGAAGTCAGCCCTTCCAGGCCAACCGGGCCACGGGCATGCAGCTTGTCATTGGATATGCCTATTTCCGCGCCAAGGCCATATTCAAAGCCATCGGCAAAACGGGTTGAGGCATTCACCATTACCGAAGCCGAATCCACCTCGCGGAGGAAACGCAGGGCGCGGCTGTAATCTTCCGTGATGATGGAATCCGTGTGCTGTGACGACCAGGTGTTGATATGGTCAATAGCCTGATCCAGCCCGTCCACCACCCGGATGGCAAGAATCGGCGCCAGGTACTCGGTTTGCCAGTCTTCTTCCGTGGCGGCCTTCAGGCAAGGATAACCTTCCAGTATCTGCATGGCGATAGGGTCACAGCGCAGCTCTACATTTTCCGCCCGATACAGCGCGGCGAGTGGCGGCAGGATATGCGGCGCCATCCTGCGCGAAACCAGCAGCGTTTCCATGGTATTACAGGTGCCGTAGCGCTGGCACTTCGCGTTGAAAGCTACCGCCAGCGCCTTTTCGGTATCCGCACTGTCATCAATGTAGATATGGCAGATACCATCCAGATGTTTGATCATGGGGACACGCGATTCGCGCATCAGGCGCTCGATCAGGCCCTTGCCGCCGCGCGGCACGATGACGTCCACATATTCCGGCATGGTGATAAGCTCTCCCACCGCAGCGCGATCAGGTGTTTCAATTACCTGTACGGCTGCTTCCGG
The DNA here is from genome assembly GCA_031261905.1 of Burkholderiaceae bacterium. GTDB lineage: Bacteria > Pseudomonadota > Gammaproteobacteria > Burkholderiales > Burkholderiaceae_D > Oxalobacter. The sequence continues at coordinate 3,486 of JAISIS010000193.1, read as the reverse complement.
CAAACCGGCTGCCGCAAGCCCTTCCCTGACGCGAGTCGCCAGTGCCCGGTTGCAGTGAATCGCTTCTGAACCGCCCCGCAGGATGGCCGCGTTGCCGCTTTTTATGCAAAGCCCGGCGGCATCCACCGTCACATTGGGGCGCGCCTCGTAGATGATGCCGATCACACCTAGCGGCACGCGCATCTGGCCCACCTGGATGCCGCTGGGCCGGTATTTGAGATTGGTGATTTCGCCCACCGGATCAGGCAACGCGGCAATTTGTTCCAACCCTTCCGCCATGGTGGCAATGCTGGCCTGCGTCAAGGCCAGCCTGTCCAGGAGCGCAGGCTCCAGACCATTGGCGCGCGCGGCGGCCAGATCCTGCTCGTTGGCTTGCAGCAGCGATGCCGCGTCGCGGCGGACAGCGGCTGCAATCGCCAGGAGTGCCCGGTTCTTGAGCGCGGTATCCGCCTTCGCCATCACGCGTGATGCTTCGCGCGCCTGTTTGCCGGTCTGGCGCATGTATTCCCGGATCGGTGTATTTTTCATAAAAGCTGTTGTTGATGATGGGTGACAAACGGTAAAGCTGAAATTGTACGTGTTTTTCAGGCGTTACGTTTCATGTTTCGCCCCGCTCCGGGTAATGGCCAGGCCAAGCTGGAGAAGCGCATCCCAGGCATCATCCGTCAGTGTTTCCACACGCAGCCCCTTGATGACCTTGTCCACCTGGGCCGCCTGCCTGAGCGCCTGCAACAGCGTATTGGCGGACAGGCGGCGCAACGCCGCCGTCAGCAGCTTTTCGCGCGGACCCCAGATCCTCAGGCGTTTCACCAGCGCGCCAACAGCCTCCCCACGCGCTATCCCTTCCTGCAATCTCAGCAGGGTACGCACTTCTTCCGTAATAGCCCACAATACCAGCGGCAGTGGCTCGCCTTCCCCTTTCAAACCTTCCATCATGCGGACAAAACGGGAGGTGTCTCCCGTAAGCATGGCTTCATTGAGCTTGAACACATCATACCGCGCCACATTGAGCACGGCATCCCGTATCTGCTCAAAATCCAGTTGGCCTTCCGGGTACAGCAAGGCCAGCTTCCGGATTTCCTGGTGTGCGGCCAGCAGATTGCCCTCTACCCGGTTGACCAGAAAAGCTATGCTTTGGGCATCCGCACTCTGGTTCTGCAACCGGAGGCGGGAAGCAATCCATCCGCCCAGGCGGGCGCGCTCCACTACCGGAATATCAATATAAACAGCGACATCCCGCAACGCGGTTGCCCAGGCGGTTTTCTGTGTTGCGCCATCCAGCCTGGGCAGCGTAATCAGCGTCACGTTATCGGGATGTAATTCGGCAACGTATTGTTGCAACGCCTGTGCACCTTCCTTGCCGGGGCGGCCTGTGGGGATGCGCAACTCGATCAGCTTTTTGTCACCGAAAAGAGACATGGCGCTGTTGGCGGCCTGAAGCTCTCCCCATTTGAACCCGCGCTCCACCGTCAGGACTTCTCTTTCCGTACAGCCCTGCTTTCTGGCGGCAGCCCGGATACTGTCTGCGGCTTCCAGGCGCAAAAGGTGCTCGTCACTGGCAATGACATACAGCGGCGCCAGTGTTTGTTCAAGGTGCGCATCAAGCGCTTCCGGTCGCAATTGCATATCGGCTTGGCATCCGGCGGGTCAAAGTGGCGGCTCCTTGTCGGCGGTTTCATCCAGCCTTACATTGGCCAGTCGCCGGATCAGTTGCAGCATGACGTCATTTTCCATTTCCTCATACAGCATATCCGCTTCCTTTTCTTTGGCATACGCTTCCGATTCGCTATAAGTCTGTGTACGGCGCAGAAGAATTTCTACCGGCCCCATGACGATCTTGTTGCTGTGATCCTTGATCTGAAAACGGAAACGGAAGAAAAGCGCGTACTCGCGGACGCGACCGGCGGTACTGCGGGACAAGACTTCCCGGATACGCTGGTTGTCCAGGATTTCCAGCTGGATATCCGCCTGTTTCTTGTCCTCCACAATTTTCGCGCCGCTGCTTTCAATGTGACGTTTGAAGGTCGCGCCAAACAGGGATGTCGTACCGAGATTCATGTACACCGTTTTGAACGGCAATTTATAGCTGCCGCCCGAACCGCGCAGCGCGAAACCGCAGGCGGAAAGCAGAAACGCGCCCAAAAGCGCAATCAGTATGCCGCGAAACGCGGGATGGTGGCACATGTTGCGGTTCACTTTCAATAGCCCCTATACCACGATATTAACCAACCGACCCGGCACGATAATGATTTTACGGGGCGTTCCGGCCACAAACTTTGCCGCTCCCTCATTGGCCAGCGCTGCGACCTCAATAGCTGCGCGATCCGCATTTTTGGCAATGCGCATATTCCCGCGCAGTTTGCCGTTAACCTGGATAACCATGTCAATCTCGTCCCGCTCCAGCGCGGCGGCATCCACCTGCGGCCAGGGCGCGTCCAGAATTTCCCCCTGCGTCAGGACATATCCCAGTTCCTGCCACAACGCGCAGGTGATATGCGGCGTCACCGGATACAGCACGCGCAGGAAAATGGAGAAACATTCCCGGATAACGGCGTTCGATGCCGGTGATTCTTCCAGCTTTGCGGCTTCCAGGGCATTTAACATCATCATGGCTGCGGAAACCACTGTGTTGTACTGCACGCGTACATAATCATGATTGGCCTGCTGCAAAATCTGGTTGATCCTGAACCGCAATGCCTTGTGCGCCTCAGGCAAATCAGCAGGCGTTTCGCCCGCACCCGCCGCAATCTTCCCTGCATTGGCGTAAGCATAGGCCCAGACACGGCGCAGGAAACGCTGTGCGCCTTCCACGCCCGCTCCGGACCATTCCAGCGTCTGTTCGGGAGGTGAGGCAAACATGGTAAACAGGCGCGCCGTATCCGCGCCATACTGCTCAATCTGCGCCTGCGGGTCGATGCCATTGTTTTTGGATTTCGACATTTTCTCCGTGCCGCCAATCCGCACCGGCTGATTATCGCTTTTAAGCCTTGCGGAAAGCGGACGCCCCTTGTCATCCAGTTCCAGCTCAATATCTTCGGGATTAAACCAGGTTTTGCGGCCCGATGCGTCTTCCCGGTAATACGTTTCGTTCAGCACCATCCCCTGCGTCAGCAGTTTGACAAACGGCTCGTCAAATTTGACCAGGCCCATGTCCCGCATCACCTTGGTCCAGAAACGGGCATACAGCAGGTGCATAACGGCATGTTCAATACCGCCGATATACTGATCCATCGGCATCCAGTAATCAATGCGCTCATCCGTCATCGCATCAGGATTGCCGGGGCAGCAGTAACGCATGAAATACCAGCATGAATCCACAAAGGTATCCATCGTGTCCGTTTCGCGGCGTGATGGCTTGCCACATGCCGGACAGGGCACATTCAGGAAATTTTCGTCGCGCGCCAGCGGGTTTCCCGAACCATCCGGCACAAGGCCTTCAGGCAGAATAACCGGCAGGTCCTTTTCCGGTACCGGCACAGCGCCACA
>JAISIS010000184.1 GCA_031261905.1 Burkholderiaceae bacterium | reverse complement strand
GAGAGACGCTTGACGCCACAGTGGTGAACATGCGCTTTGTCAAACCGCTGGATGAGGCTCTGGTTCTGGAAACTGCAAGGACGCACCAGGCCATAGTGACTGTTGAGGAGGGCGTTATTGCAGGAGGCGCGGGTTCCGCCGTGACGGAAGCGCTGGCAAATGCCGGAATCACCATTCCGGTTTTACAGTTGGGCCTGCCCGATGTCTTTGTCCATCATGGCGAGGCGGGCCAGTTGTTGTCCCTGCACAAATTGGACGCAACAGGTATAGTAGAAACTGTCCGGCGGCGTTTTCCCGCGATAACGGAATAACGGATTGCCGGAAAAGGATTATAAGAACAGGGCGCGCGAACAGGACGTGCCGATTCAGAGACTTTATGATGAATTTATGCGATACACGCGCTATTGCCGAAGACATTGACGCAGGCCTGCCAGGCGGAGGCGCGTCATGCGGGGCGTCAGGCGTTTCCGTAAACCCGGGGAATCCGGCTATTCCGGATGTGCAGAATAAACCCGATACCCGGCGTATCGCCATCCAGCAGGTGGGCGTCAAGGGTGTGCGGCATCCTTTCAGCATCCGGCTGGCGGATGCCATCCGCCCAACGGTCGGCACGTGGAATATGTACGTGCATTTGCCGGACGAGAAGAAAGGCACGCACATGTCACGCTTTATCGCGCTGCTTGAAGAAGCCGGCGGGATGGATGTGCCTCTGGATATGGCGAGCCTGACGGAACTGGCAAGGAAAATGCTGAAGCTTCTGGACGCTGCCGAAGGCCGGATCGAGGTGACTTTCCCCTGCTTTATAAAGAAGCGCGCGCCGGTGACCCAGGTGGAGAGTTTCATGGATTATGAAGTCAGCCTGATGTGCGGGATACGGGATAATGTGGTTGAGTTCCGCCAGAAGGTGCTGGTGCCGGTCACCAGCCTTTGCCCCTGTTCGCGGGAGATTTCCGCCTATGGCGCGCACAATCAGCGCTCACATATTACGGTGGATGCGCTGCTGAACGCCGCATTTCCGGTGGAGGAGCTGATTGCCCGAATCGAGGAACAGGGTTCCTGCGAGTTATACGGCTTGCTAAAGCGCCCCGACGAGAAATTTGTGACGGAACGCGCTTATGACAATCCCAAATTTGTGGAAGATCTGGTGCGCGATGTGGCCGGGATGCTGAATGCGGATGAGCGCGTAGCGGCCTATACGCTTGAAGCTGAAAATTTTGAATCCATCCACAACCATTCCGCCTACGCGCGCATCGAGTTTGACAAGCGCGCCTGAGTCGGCGCAGGCGTGATTGCCCTCAGGAAGCGCCGCTCTGGCCTTTGTTCCACAGACGGTCAGCTTTGCCCGCGTCACGGTTGGCGGCACGGGCACAAATAAACAGCAGGTCAGACAGCCTGTTCAGGTATTTCCCGATAATGTCCGAAATGGCTTCGGTTTCCGCAAGCGCGAATACCGAGCGTTCCGTGCGGCGGCAAACGCTGCGTGCATAGTGGAACAAGGCGCCTGCCCGTGTGCCGCCAGGCAGGATAAAGCCCGCAAGGGGCAGCAGGTTTGCGTCATATTTCGCGGCCTGGCTTTCCAGGCGGGATACCTGCGCTTCTTCCGTGAATTTCCGGGGGGAACCCGACAGTTCAGCTCCGATGCCGAAAAGGTCGCTTTGGACGGCAAGCCATTCGCCCTCAGCTTCCGGCGAAGGAGTTTCCGACAGGATCAGGCCGATCAGGGAGTTCAGCTCATCCACATTGCCGATGGCTTCTATCCGGCGGCTGGTTTTGGATATCCGGCTGCCGTCAGCAAGCGATGTTGTGCCGGCGTCACCGGTTTTGGTTATGATTCTGATGGTTTGCTTGAACATGTGCCTTCTCCTTTATGTTGGCATACACAGTAAAATAATGCCGTTAAGATGGCAATATCACGAAAAGAAAGATTTTCCGCATGACATCCACTACTACTATACCAGCACATCACATTGAAATAACCCGCCCGGATGACTGGCATTTGCACCTGAGGGATGGCGACGCGCTTAAAGCCGTGGCCGCCCATTCCGCAGCACAGTTCGGACGCGCCATGATTATGCCAAACCTGCGCCCGCCTGTTGTCACGACCGGGCAGGCTGTTGAATACCGGCAACGCATCCTGGCGGCGCTTCCCGCCACATCGGAATTTGTTCCGCTGATGACACTATACCTTACAGATCATACGCCACCGGATGAGATCCGGCGCGCCAGGGAAAGCGGCATTGTGTTTGGCGTCAAGCTTTATCCTGCAGGCGCGACAACACATTCCGATGCCGGGGTCACGGATTTGGCGAAATGCATGAAAACGCTGGAGGCCATGCAGCATCACGGTTTGCCGCTGTTAATGCATGGCGAAGTGACCGACCCGGCGGTGGATATATTCGACCGGGAGGCGGTTTTCATTGACCGTGTGTTGCGACCGCTAAGGAAATCGCTGCCCGCGCTCAAGATCGTCTTTGAGCATATTACTACCAAGGAGGCGGTGCAGTATGTCAAGGAGGCGGAAGGGGAAACTGGCGCTACTATCACGGCACATCATCTGCTGTTCAACCGCAATGCCCTGTTTACGGGCGGCCTTTGCCCGCATTATTACTGTCTGCCTGTCCTCAAGCGGGAAGAGAACCGGCAGGCGCTGGTGAAGGCGGCTATCAGCGGCAACCCGCGCTTCTTCGCAGGAACGGATTCCGCGCCCCACGCCAGGGGGCTGAAAGAAAACGCCTGCGGATGCGCAGGCTGCTATACCGCGTTGCATGCGGTGGAACTGTACGCGAAAGTCTTTGATGACAACCAGGCGCTGCCTAACCTGGAAGCTTTCCTGAGCCTGAATGGAGCGGCCTTTCACGGCTTGCCGCACAACTCCGGCAAAATCACGCTGGCCCGCCAGGACTGGCATATTCCGGAAGCGCTCCCCTTCGGAGAAGAAAGCGTTGTCCCCCTGATGGCGGGAGAAACGCTGCCCTGGCGGAAGGTTTGACAGGATGGTATGGCAGGTGGGCAAGGGCGTTGCCCACCACCCTCCAGTGCGGAGGGTCTGCGCATGGTGCGGTTTCCCGTAATTTTCGGGAGTGCGGGGAAGCAGATGCGATACAATAAAGCCCGTTAATGTTTTCACACACACATAAAATCAGATGCAATATATTGCCCTGCCATTCCTGGTGTCTTTGCTGGTAACGTTGCTTATTTTGAGGACACGGAAGCTGCATGGGAAATATACGGCGGATTCTGATATGAGCGGCGTCCAGAAATTCCATGCCCGCGTGGTTCCCCGGATCGGCGGGGTTGGGATCATGGCGGGGATGGTCGCTATAGCGGGATGGCTGTTTGTTTCCGGTAATCGCGATGCACGGGTGGTTTCCTTGCTGATAGGGGTTTCCCTGCCGGCTTTCCTGGGTGGGTTTATTGAGGATTGCACCAAGGTTGTCAGCGCGAAAATCCGGCTTGCCTTGACCATGCTGGCCGCCGCGCTGGGATGGTTCCTGCTGGGCGCGGGCGTGTTAAGGCTGGATATCCCGCTGCTTGACGCGGCGATGCTATTGGCGCCCGTTTCCCTGCTGTTTACCATGGTTGCTGTTGGCGGCGTGGCAAATGCCGTCAATATTGTTGACGGCTTCAACGGGCTGGCCAGCATGGTATGCGTGCTGATGCTGGCCGCGCTGGGCTATGTCGGCTTCCTGGTGGGCGATACGCTGATTTGGCGAACGGCTCTGGCGATGATGGGCGCAATACTGGGATTCTTTATCTGGAACTGGCCCAAAGGCCTGATTTTCCTGGGTGATGGCGGAGCCTACTTCCTTGGCTTTATGCTGGCGGAGCTTGCCGTATTGCTGGTGGCGCGAAACCAGGCGGTATCGTCGTGGTTTCCTCTGCTGGTTTTGATATATCCCATCTTTGAAACTGTATTTTCCATTTGGCGGCGCACGGTTTTGCGGGGAACGGCGGCGCATATGCCCGATGCCGCGCATATGCATTCGCTGGTCTATAAACGGGTGGTCCGCTGGGTGGTCGGCAGCAGGGCGGCAAAGGACAAAACTGCCCGCAATGCCATGACATCACCTTATCTCTGGTTACTGTGTTCGATATCCGTGATCCCGGCCATGCTCTTCTGGCAAAATACATTGGTCCTGCAAGTGTGTACAGGCGCGTTTATTGTGTTATATATCATACTGTATCGCCGTTTTGTGCTTTTCAATACGCCGCATTGGCTGCAAATCAGGAGGGCACACCGGCCACGGCGGAAAAAGGAGAATAATAAACCCGGGCTGTAGCTGATGAAAGGGCAAACCATGATGCTTCAGATTGACGACAGCGAAATTGACCGGATCATATGGGAAGAGATACAGGACAGTCCTTCCTGGGGGGATTTTGTTTGCTACCAGCTTCACGCGCCTGTCGGCGCGAGATACCACGAGGAAGCCAGCCAGCGCATCAACGGGATTGGTAAAGGCGGGGAGAAAACCCCAATTCGTTATTTCCGCGTGGTTGAACGCATCCGGGAGCAGGCGGAAAGCGGTAACGCGACAGCACTCTTTCACATGGGCAAAATTCATGCGCTGGGCATTGCCGTCAGGCAGGATTTTGCCGCAGCGGCGGCCTGGTACAGGAAAGCAATCGCGGCGGGAGAACCGCGCGCTTTCTCCAACCTGGGCTGGTTTTACCAGTCGGGTCACGGGGTGATGAAAAACCCGGAAGTTGCCTTTGCCCTCCTTTCACGCGGGGCCGATGGCGGCGTGATTTCCGCGCGCGCGGCTGTCGGCATGATGCTGCTTGATGGCGAAGGGTGCGCAGCCGATACGGCGCAGGGGATCGCCATGCTGGAAGCGGCATTCAGCCAGGGCTATCTCAATGCGGGTAATCATCTGGCGGATATCTGCTTTGCCGGAAAGTATGTCCCACGCGATGCGGAAAGGGGCCATGAATGGCTTTTCCGGGTGGCGGAGCGGGGAGACGCTCGCACAATGGCGATGCTCGGACATTTTCTGGTGGCGGGAACGCACGGCAAAACGGATATCCCCAAAGGGCTGGAGATGCTGGAAGAGGCCATAGGACGCGGTTTTCTGCCGGCTTATCTCTGGATGGGATCGCTGTACAAAAACGGAAATGGCGTGACGCAGGACCTGGGCAAGGCAAGGATGTGGTATGAACAAGGCATTGCCGCAGGGGCGCTGGAATGCAAGGAGGCGCTGACGCGCCTGCTGGCCGAAAGCCATCCCGGTTTTACCCGCCCCGATGAGGCTTCGATTCATTAGTCACCCATCGCGGAAAGGTTTTCCATGCACATACTCCGGCAATGCGTCATTATCTTCCTCTGCCTGGCGGTTGGCGAAGGGGTGGTTGCGGTAACCGGCATCAAATTTCCCTCCGCTCTGATCGGTATGCTGCTTCTGGCGCTGCTGCTTAAAATCGGCTGGGTGAAGCTGGAATGGGTGAAAGGGGTTTCCGATTTCCTGCTGGCGCATTTCGGGCTGTTCTTCGTGCCGCCCGGCGTGGCGCTCATGCTTTACTTTGACGTGATAGCGGCGGAGTGGCTGCCCATTACCATTGCCACTATTGCCAGCACCCTGCTGGTGCTGGCGGTTACCGGCTGGGTGTATCAACTCTTTCGCCGTCGCCCATGAATGCTTTTCCGCACAGCGAGATACTGTTTATCACGCTGACCATCAGCGTTTTCTGGGTTGCGCAGCTTATCCAGCGCCGGACGGGCTGGGTGATACTTAATCCTATCCTGATGGCAATTGCCGTCATTATCCTCATACTGCGCGCGGGGGATGTCTCCTATGAGGCTTATGAGCAGGGCGGGCGTTATATCGCTTTCCTGCTGAAACCGGCCATTGTGGCGCTGGGCGTCCCGCTTTACCAGCAATTGGAGCATGTCAGGAAGCAGGCGCTGCCCATCTTTGTCTCACAGCTTGCCGCCTGCCTGACGGGCGTATTCTCCGTGGTGCTGATTGCACATATGCTGGGAGCAACTCCGGAAGTGGTAATATCGTTGTCGCCGAAATCGGCCACGACGCCCATTGCCATGGAGGTCGTCCGCGTATTGGGCGGCATCCCGGCACTGACCGCGGTTATCGTGATCCTGACGGGTATTTTCGGCGCTATATGCGGTCTGGGTTTCCTGAGGTTGATCGGCATCAAGAGCAGCATGGGGCAGGGGCTGGCGCTGGGCGCGGCGGCTCATGCCGTGGGTACCGCGCACGCTATGCAGAAAACACCCCGGTTGGGTGCATATTCCAGCCTGGGGCTGATCCTGAACGGCACACTGACAGGATTGCTTACTCCCTGGTTGCTGCAATGGTTTGGCGGCTGGATCTCGCTGTAACGCTGTTGTCAAATAATTAAGGTAGACTACTAGAGAAAGCAGCCGTGGTTTGGTTGCCTGGCTTTACGTAGCACCTCCAGCCTGTGCAGGTCACATCGCGCAAAAGCGGGCGATGCCGTTTTCCTCAACACGTTTCAAGCGTTTCTGCTCCTCCAGATAATTCAGGTGCGCAATGGCTTCACTCATGGCGAACATGGACTGATGCGTGTCCGTGATGTCGCGGTCAAAGAGGAAGGGCAACAGTTCGCTGGCGGTCCTGGGTTCGGCGGCGGCAGCCAGCAGCACATCGCAGCGGTTCTGGTGATGGGCTTCAAGCTGGTCAATGCGGGTATTGATGCCCACAAAAGGGCGTCCATGCGAGGGCAGTACCAGCGTATTCTGCGGCAACTCACGGTAACGCTGGATGGAATCCAGGAAATGCTTGAGCGGGTTGCCGCGTGGGTTGGCCGCAATGACCGGGATATTGGTGGAGATGCTGGGCAAGAGCATGTCGCCGGAGATCAGTATCCCAAGCGACTCACAGTAAAGCGAGGCGTGTTCCATGGCGTGGCCGTATCCCGCTATCACCCGCCATGCGTTGCCGCCGATGTCAATCACCTGGTTATCAAAAAGGCGGTGATAGGTGGAGGGGATGACGGGGAAGCCCGCCCGGTAAACATTGCCTCTCAGCTTAAGCGCGTCCAGCCGTTTCCAGTCCATACCGTGATAGCGGAACATCTCGATCATGGCGTCAACATGGAAATTGCCGGAGCCATCGGCAAAGGCCTGCGCGCCGAGATATTCACCCTGCGTCATCCACAGCTCAATGCCCAGTTGTTGCTCCAGCCATCCGGCAAGGCCAATGTGGTCCGGATGGTAATGCGTGACAATCTGGCGCGTCAGTTTATGGGTTTTCAGGAGCTTTAACCATATATCCTTGATGGCGTCCCAGGTCAGCCCGGTGTCAATCTGGCACCAGCCATCGCCTTCGGCAATCATCCACAGGTTGACGTGATTAAGGGCAAAAGGCAAAGGCATCCGCAGCCATTTGATGCCGGGCATAATTTCCAGCGTATCGCCGCTTTCCGGCAGGGTGCGTTCAAAAGGATAATGGAGTTCCGGCATAAAGTTCCTGACAGGGCAAGTAACGATTGATTAACCCGCTTGCGGGGGACTGCGGGAAATTCTAACCGAAAGCACGCAGGGCGCGCCAGCCCGTTCGGCAATGTTTTAGGCGTTTGCCGGGGCGAGGCAGCCCTGTCTCAGTGGGTGGTGTGCGTTGCCTGTGCGGATACCGGATGGGCAGGCTGTGGCATGGACAATGGAGCCTTCCCTGTTTCCCCGGTTTCCTTGCGCGCTTCGGGAATGATGTAAGCGGCTACGACTGCATCGGAAACCGCTTCTACCCGCTTCATATGCAGCATACGGCGAATCTGGTCCATTTCACCGCCCATGGACTGGGCAACGGCGGCGGTATCCACGCTGCTTGCGGCGTCCAATACCAGTTGCCAGTATTCCAGTTGGGGCAGCTCGATGCTTTCCTTGCCGAGACGACCGCGCAAATCACATTCCGTGGCGTAAATGACATTCATGAAGCGCTCTGGCCTTCTGAAGGCGTCACAGCGTTCCAGCAGCATTACGGCATGTTGAGGGGATAATTCGCGGCTGCGGCGGATATTGCCATGTTCGCGCGTTGTCATGACGGCGATATCCCGGTACATATTGGAAACCCTCAGCCTGCGGCAAACATCCAGGGCAAGCGGCGCGCCGCGCATTTCGTGCGCGCGGTGGTGCGGCCACTGGTGCCGGGGGGTAGTTCCCTTGCCGAGATCATGCAGTAAAACCGCGAAACGCACCGGCAACGGATAGCCCGCTTTGGCGGAATAATCCAGCGCCATCATTGTATGAACGCCGGAATCAATTTCCGGATGGTATTGCTCCGGTTGCGGTACACCCCACAGCGCGTTGATTTCCGGGAAGATGCGCTCCAGCGCGCCACATTCCCGCATTACCGTAATCATGCGGGAGGGCCGGTTTTCCATAAGGCCCTGTGAAAGCTCCTGCCAGATGCGTTCCGGTACCAGTGCGTCCACCTCGCCGGACTGCACCATCTTCTTCATCAGATCCATGGTTTCCGGCGCGATGGTAAAGTCAGGAAAGCGCGCGGCAAAGCGGGCCAGGCGCAGAATGCGTACAGGGTCTTCGGCAAAGGCGGGCGACACATGCCTGAATATCCGGTTGTGCAGGTCTTCCTGTCCGCCAAAGGGGTCAACCAGTTCGCCATCCCTGGAGAGCGCCATCGCGTTCATCGTCAGATCGCGCCGCTCAAGATCTTCCTCAAGCGTCACATCGGGAGAAGCGTGAAAGGCAAAGCCCTTGTAGCCCGGGCCGGTTTTGCGCTCCGTGCGGGCCAGTGCATATTCTTCTTTGGTTTCAGGATGCAGGAAAACCGGGAAATCCTTGCCGACAGGCTGAAAGCCGAGAAGTTGCATCATCTCGACTGTTGTACCAACCACCACATAATCCCGGTCACGTACAGGCAAGCCGAGCACCCTGTCGCGGACAGCGCCTCCTACCATATAGATTTTCATGTCCGTCCCTTCTTTGATCAAGCAGTTTCAGATATGCGCATAGCCGCCTGGTTGTATAAGGAAAAAGCGAATATGCCTTTGGAAAAGATACGATATTTTGTGGATAACGCACCCTTCGGCATAATGATATACCGGATTCAGGTTTTGTGCAGCAGCGGTGCTTATTACGCTATCAGGGGGGCGAAACCGTTCCCATCCGCGTTTTCAGCGATTGAGGACGGCCTTCGTGCACGGCAGCATACCAGGTGGCGTTGGACATGACCTTCTTGACGTAATCCCGCGTTTCAGAGAAAGGGATGGTTTCCGCGAAAACCGCGCCTTCCACAGGACGCGTCAGCCTGGCGCGCCAGGCCTGCGGACGTCTGGGGCCTGCATTGTATCCGGCGGTTGCCAGCGTTTCGGAATTGTCCAGATTATCCATCATCATCTTCAGGTAATGCGTTCCCAGAAGAATGTTGGTTTCCAGGCTGTTGATCTGCGAAGTATCATAACCGCTCATGCCAATCCTTTTGGCAACCAGCCGGGCGGTGGCAGGCATTATCTGCATCAGACCCCGCGCGCCCGCCGAAGAGCGTGCGACTATAACGAAACGGGATTCCTGGCGAATCAGCCCGTATACCCATGGCATATCCAGCCCAAGATCGCGGGTTGCTGTTTTCATATGCTCCTTGAAGGGCGTGTGAAAGCGCTGGGCGAAACTGATTTCCTCTTTGGCGCGATCAGCGGTATTGACCATTCTGTCC
>JAISIS010000079.1 GCA_031261905.1 Burkholderiaceae bacterium | reverse complement strand
TATGCCGAGAATCATGCATCTGGCGGATACGAATCCGGAGAGCGCCAATATCATGTTGATGGGTAAGGGGGGCTGCGTTCCTTTATCGGGAGTGAAATACGGCAAAGGGAGTGCGGTGGCGAACAATTATGTCGGGAAAGCGCTGGAATTGGCGAGGCAACGGTACGATATCGCACGAGTTGTCATCGCTGCGGATTGGGATTTGTATTATCGCGGGAGGGGAGACAACGTGACCAAATTCCGTGCCAAGAATGGCGGGTTTCAGGTTTTATTAAACAAATTGCATCACGATATCCGGAAATTTACCGAATTGGGGAAAACGGTGTTTCTGGTGTTGAATATCCCGGTGGGAAAAACGTTTTTTCCTTCCTGGCGCATCCAGCGGGATTTACGTCATTTCCCGCAAGTTTTCCAGCGCCGGGAGGGTGGTCTGACTCGGCGGGCGCTGGATGAACGATTGGGGAAAATGCAGGCCGAACTGGAACGGGTCGGTAGGCTGGCGGGCGCGCGCATCATCAACCCGGTCAACTTTTTATGTGATGCCCGTTATTGCCCTTCGGCGGACCAGAGCGGCCGCCCCATGTATAAGGACGGCAATCACCTGAATTTGTACTGGGTGCGGGATAACGCGCGCTTTATGGATGAAACCGTATTGCCTTCCCGTCCCCAATAAAGGGATACCCCTTTGATGGGGTTATCGGATTATTTTCATCCGGAATCAGGCCGAACATTCGTGGCAAAACGTACTGATAAAATCCTGGATATTCTGGTCAGGCGGAAAAGGCGCTGAAACCGTATCTGGAGGAATTGGCTCGGCAACACGGAAAATAAAATGTTTTCGCGCCAAATTATGGCAAATGATTGTAACGCTGTCACTGGATGGTAAAATACATTCAGCACAACTGACTGAAAGAGTCAGGAAAATTGACGCCAACCGGATTCAATACAGCACAGATTGCCCGCAAATGCCTAAAGAACAGAGTTACAGACTGCTGATTTCTGCTCTCAAGGCGCTTCTTTTCCTCTTTTTTTCCACGTTCCTTACACTTTCCCGTGCTGCGGATTTCGGCAGACTGACCGTACTTTCTTCTCTTGGGCAGCCATTGCGCGCCGAAGTTGAGTTGTCTGGCGTTTCTCCGGAGGAAGCCGCTTCGCTGGTGGTTCGCCTTGCTCCGGAGGAGGCCTACAAACGCTCCGGCATGGATTACACGGCGCTTCTTCGTTCGTTGAATATTTCGGTGGAAAAGGCTGATGACCGTAACTTTGTCAGCATTCGCAGCGCACAACCCATTCGTGAACCCTATATAGGCGTGTTGCTGGAACTTGCGGTGAACAATGAGCGTAGAGGCCGTGAATTTGCCATTACACTGGATCCGGCCGAGTGGACCAATTTGAGAGCGGCGCCGCTTTCGGCAACGGCATTCAGGGAGAGGGTAGCGCAGCAGCAACAGAGTGGACGGCAGAGTTCGCAGGCGTTATCCGCAGAAGTTGTCACACCGGCTTCTGTGATGGGAGAAAAAGAGGCGGGGCCGGAATCGGCTGGAACAACTTATGTGGTAGTCCGCGGGGATAGCCTGTCAAAAATTGCAGCCAGGCTGGGGTACAGGAATATCTCGCTGGAGCAAATGCTGGTGGCGCTTTACCGGAGCAATCCGGACGCATTTCTTGACAAGAACATGAATCTGCTCAGAAAAGGTGCAAAGCTTTCGATTCCGCCAACGGATTCGGCAGCTGGTGTTACGCAGGAAGAAGCGCAGCAGGTTGTCAAATTGCATGCTGCAAATTTCCGGGAGTACAGCCGGAAATTGGCGGGTATGGCAGAAAAGTCCGCGCCGGGTGTTGTAGCCAAAACCGGACCTGTCGCGGAAGGCAAGATATCCGCCAGCGTGAAAGAGCCGCCTACACCGGTGAGCCAGTCACCTGACCGCCTTGAGCTTTCCAGGGCCGGGACGGCACAGGCGTCCGCCGGTATCTCGGCGGAAGAAAAGATTGCCATGAAACGGGCTATTGAAGACGCCAATCGTCGTATTACCGATCTGGAAAAGAATGTCAGTGAACTCAGAAGCCTGCTGGAGGTAGTCAGCAAGGGCGGTCATGCGCTGACAAGCCCGGCTCAAACCGCCCCTGACAAGGAAACCGGGAAGCTTCAACCTGACAAAACAGAAGCCGCTTCTCCGCAGACGGCAACCGGGACGACTGACAAAGCTCCTTCCGGTGAGAAGAAGGAAGGTTTAAGTGCGGATCAGACGCTGGGCAAGGCGGAGGGCAAAGCAGACACGCTGCAAAAGAAGCAGGACGAAGAGAGTGAAGAGTATGATCAAGACGGGCAGCCCGTGAAGAAGCAGGGGCTGCTGTACAAGTTTAAGAACAATATCATATGGCAGATCGTTGCAGGGGTTATTGGCGCATGCCTTGTTCTGATTGTGTTTATGATGCGCTCGCGCGGCAAGAAGCCGCCCGAGCCTGCACGTCCGGCTCCGGTGGCGTCTCCTCCGGTTGAGAAGAAAGAAGAAGAGGTTAATCCAAATATTATTTCCGGACGGGATTTCCTGGAGAACCTGACTGCGGCTCAGGCCAGGGAGCCTGAGGAAGAGGATGACGAAGAGGATATACGGGAGATAGAGGAAGCGCCTCATGCCGAAGCTGATCCGGAACCGGAACCCGTGTTACAGACTGAACCGGAGCCAGTGCCCGAAGAGCCTGCTGCCGAACCGGAGGTGGCTGTTGTACAGCCTGAGGTGGAGGAAGAGCCTGAGGTGGAACCGGAAGCGCCTGAAGAGGTTGTCGCGGAGGAGTCTCAGCCTGAACCGGAGAATACAGCGCCTGAAATCACTGTGCCTGAGGAAGCGGTTGCCGAACCGGAATCTGCACCAGAGCCGGAACCAGAACCGGAGCCGGTGCCCGAAGGGCCTGCTGTTGAACCGGAAGTGCTTGAGACGTCTGCCGGGGAATCCGATCTTCTGGTGGAAGATGATGTAGCTTTGCGCCTGGATGACCATGACGCGCCTGCAGATGAGCAGGAAGAGGCCGTGGCGGATGCGGCGGCCGATGTTGCGGAGCCGCATCCGCTGGAACTGGATTTATCCGATATCAGTCCTGTGCAGGGCGAGGCGCATGATGAGGATGTGGCGTCTGATGATAAACCGGTAGCGGATTCCGGGACGCAGGAACCCGTTAATGCGGAAATGGCCGCCAAGCTGGAACTGGCGCTGGCCTACATGGACATGAAAGACAAGGAAGGCGCGCGCGAGCTGCTGGAAGAGGTGATTGAGCGCGGCACGCCGCAGCAGATCATTGAAGCGAAGCAAGCGATGCAGTACCTTTGATGGTTAACATGAAGCGGATTGCGCTGGGCATTGAATATGATGGTAGCCGCTGGCGGGGCTGGCAAAAGCAGCCGGATGGGCATACCGTGCAGGACCAGCTTGAAAACGCCATTTTCCGCTTTACGCAAACGCGGATTCCTGTTGCTTGTGCCGGAAGGACGGATGCGGGCGTTCACGCGCTTGAGCAGGTGGTGCATCTGGATACGGTAGTTGACCGTGAGCATTTTTCCTGGGTGCGGGGAGTCAATTCCTTTCTGGATGCTTCAATTGCTGTACGCTGGGCCTGTGAAGTGCCATCAGGGCCGGACGGATTTCACGCCCGCTCAAGCGCCATCGCCAGACGATACCGTTATGTGCTGTATAACCACGCAGTGCGTTCACCGCTGCTGAAGGGACGTGCCGGATGGGTATTTCG
The DNA here is from genome assembly GCA_031261905.1 of Burkholderiaceae bacterium. GTDB lineage: Bacteria > Pseudomonadota > Gammaproteobacteria > Burkholderiales > Burkholderiaceae_D > Oxalobacter. The sequence continues at coordinate 3,541 of JAISIS010000079.1, read as the reverse complement.
TCCGCTTTCGCTGGACGCCATGCAGGAGGCGTCGCGCTTTCTTCTTGGAGAGCATGATTTTTCCGCTTTCCGCGCGGCTGAGTGCCAGGCGATATCACCGGTCAAAACCATGAACCATATAGGGATTGAGCGGCAGGGCGATTGCCTTGTTTTTACCTTTGAGGCCAGTGCCTTCCTGCATCACATGGTGCGCAACATCATGGGATCACTGATTTATGTCGGCAAGGGTGATTACGAACCAGCGTGGATCCATACGCTTTTGCTGGGAAAAGACCGGAATAAGGCTGCTCCTACGTTTATGCCGGATGGCCTGTATCTCGCCAAAGTGATTTACGACAAGAAATGGGGTTTGCCGCAGGCTACGGATGACGCTGCCTTTATCATAAGATAACAGATATTCTTAATAAGAAAATGGAACGTCGTACCCGGATTAAAATTTGTGGACTGACGCGAGCCGGGGATGTGAGGGCCGCAGCAGAAGCGGGAGCCGATGCGCTGGGCTTTGTGTTTTATCCCCAAAGCCCGCGTTACATCATGCCGGATGCCGCCAGGGCGTTGATTATGACCGTGCCGCCTTTTGTGAGTACGGTCGGGCTTTTTGTAAACGCGACCGAGCAGGAGGTGGTGGAAATAGTGGCGCGTACTGGTATCTCCATGTTGCAGTTTCACGGGGATGAAAGCGCTGAATATTGCGCGAGGGTCGCGGCAATTACCGGACGCCCGTTTATTCGCGCTTTTCGCGTCAAGGCAGATACCAGCCCACAGGATTTGATACAATGTGAACGGACATATCGCGCCGCCAGCGCATATTTTGCAGGTCTCCTGCTGGACTCCTGGTCTGAGGCTTATGGCGGTACAGGAAAGGCATTCAATTGGTCTCTCGTATCAAAAGAAATCGCGCATCAGGTCGTTTTGAGTGGTGGCTTGAGTGCGCAAAATGTCGCTGGCGCCATTAAGCGCGTACAGCCCTGGGCAGTTGACGTCAGCAGTGGCGTTGAAAGCAGCCGGGGCATCAAGGATGCCGGGAAAGTCCGTGCTTTTGTCAGCGCGGTCAACGCGGCGGACCAGGCTTCCGGACAGTTCAAAGACCGGCAAGACGCTGCTTCCTGAGGGAAAGTGCAACAAACGCCAGACCATGAAAGATCATCATGAAAGACACTTCAAGTACGCATGACAGCCACGCGCTGTACCGTAGCGCCGCCTACACTTTGCCGAATGCCGCAGGGCACTTCGGCCCCTATGGCGGTATCTTTGTATCAGAGACGCTGATTTATGCGCTGGATGAACTGGCGACCGCCTATACGCAGTTCCGTGATGATCCGGCTTTTCTTGCCGAGTTCCGGCATGAACTGAAACATTATGTGGGACGCCCGACGCCGGTTTACCATGCCGCCCGCTGGTCGGAAAATCTGGGCGGGGCGCAGATTTACCTTAAGCGCGAAGACCTGAACCATACCGGCGCGCACAAGGTCAACAATGTGATCGGGCAGGCCCTGTTGGCCAGGCGCATGGGTAAGAAACGCATTATTGCCGAGACGGGAGCCGGGCAGCACGGGGTCGCGACAGCAACCATTTGTGCCCGTTTCGGGCTGGAGTGCGTTGTTTACATGGGCAGTGAGGATATCAGGCGGCAGGCGCAGAATGTGTACCGGATGAAGCTGCTGGGCGCAAGCGTTGTGCCGGTGGAGTCCGGCTCGAAAACCCTGAAAGACGCGTTGAACGAAGCCATGCGCGACTGGGTAACCAATGTGGAGACAACGTTTTATATTATCGGCACGGTTGCCGGGCCGCATCCCTATCCCATGCTGGTACGGGATTTCCAGTCTGTTATTGGTGAGGAGTGCCTGGTGCAGATGCCGGAAATAACCGGAGGGCAACCGGATTATGTGGTGGCCTGCGTGGGGGGCGGCTCCAATGCCATGGGAATTTTTTATCCTTATATTGACCAGCCGGATGTCGCCCTGATTGGCGTGGAGGCGGCTGGTGACGGGATTGATACCGGCAGGCACGCGGCAACGCTGACAGCAGGCTCTCCCGGCATCCTTCACGGTAACCGGACATACCTTCTGCAGGATTCGGATGGCCAAATTACCGAGGCGCATTCCGTTTCGGCGGGGCTGGATTATCCTGGCATCGGGCCGGAACATGCATGGTTGAAGGAAAGTGGCCGGGCACAATATGTGTCAGCTACGGATGAAGAAGCACTGGCCGCGTTTCATGACTGCTGCCGTACGGAAGGCATCATCCCGGCGCTGGAATCCAGCCATGCGCTGGCGCACGCAGCCAGGATGGCGCCCACCCTGGGTAGGGACAAGGTCATTCTGGTCAGCCTTTCCGGCAGGGGGGACAAGGATATGCACACGGTTGCACAGCGGGCGGGAATCCAGTGGTGATTTCATTTGATAAACCGCATCTTGCCTTGAAATCATCGAAAAGGATTCATTTATGTCACGTATACAACCTGTATTCTCCGGGCTGAAAGCCAAAAGCAGAAAGGCGCTTATCCCATTTATTACCGCTGGTTATCCTGAACCGACCGCAACCGTTCCCCTGATGCATGCCCTTGTCCGGGGCGGTGCCGATATTATTGAGCTTGGCGTCCCTTTTTCCGATCCAATGGCGGATGGGCCGGTTATCCAGCGTGCTTCCGAGATTGCGCTGAAACACGGCATCAACCTGCATGACATTTTCCGCTGTGTCCGGCAATTCCGCGAGACGGATCCGCATACTCCTGTTGTCCTTATGGGCTATGCCAATCCGGTTGAGCGGATGGGGCTTGAGGTATTTGTCCGGGAAGCCGCTCAGGCGGGCGTGGATGGCGCGCTGATTGTGGATTATCCTCCGGAAGAGTGCGAAGCGTTTGCCGCCCTGATGAAGGCGCATGACATGGATGTTATTTTCCTGCTGGCGCCGACCTCAACCGAAGCGCGGATGGAGAAAATAGGTAAAATCGCCAGCGGTTATGTCTATTATGTTTCGCTCAAAGGCGTAACAGGCTCGGCCAGCCTGAACGCGGATGAAGTGGCTGCCGCCATTCCGGTTATAAAGAAGCACGTTTCCATTCCGGTTGGAGTGGGTTTTGGCATCCGGGATGGCGAGACGGCAAGGGCTGTAGGCGCGCTGGCGGATGGTGTTGTGATAGGGAGCAGGCTGATCCAGGTGCTGGAAAACGCGGAGAAAGGCCGGGAAACCAGTGACCTGGAAGCATTTGTTGGCGCTATCCGGAAAGCGCTTGACAAATAAATGTCTGTTGGCGAAATGCCGTCAAAACAAGTATGATGCTGCCCATGGATAATTACCTGCGCGAAATGAACCGGGTTGGCCCGGAAAGAACCATTGGCGTGCAGCCTTGCCGTTTTGTTTACCTGTCAAAATGGCAGCATTACCTGGAGATTTTATGAGCTGGCTAGACAAGTTGCTGCCCCCCAGGATTCAGCCGCACGCGACCAGCAGTCGCAAGACGGTGCCGGAGGGCCTTTGGGTCAAATGCCCATCGTGCGATACGGTCTTGTACCGTACCGATCTGGAAACCAACATGCAT
>JAISIS010000097.1 GCA_031261905.1 Burkholderiaceae bacterium | reverse complement strand
ACGGACAACGCTCCCCTGGCATCCAGCATATTAAAGGTATGCGCCGCTTTCAGGATCATTTCGTAGGCGGGAATGGTCAGTTCATCGCCAATAAGCCGTCTGGCTTCGGACTCGTAATTGGAAAACAGGGAAAAGAGGAAACGGGTATTCGCGCCCTCAAAGTTATAGGCCGATTGTTCTACCTCGTTTTGGTGGAATACATCACCGTAGGTCAGATATTTCCGTATGCCGTAGTCTTCCCATTCTGTCCAGATCAGATCGTAAACGTTTTCAACCCCCTGCAGGTACATGGTCAGCCTTTCCAGACCATAGGTAATTTCTCCCAGTATGGGCTTGCAGTCCAGGCCGCCTACCTGCTGGAAGTAGGTAAACTGGGTGATTTCCATGCCGTTTAACCAGACTTCCCAGCCTAGCCCCCAGGCGCCGAGCGTGGGGTTTTCCCAGTCGTCCTCGACAAAGCGGACATCATTTTGTTTCAGGTCAAGCCCCAGTGCGGCCAGCGAACCCAGGTAAATATCCAGAATATCTTCCGGCGCAGGTTTAAGGACAACCTGATATTGATAGTAGTGTTGCATCCGGTTGGGGTTTTCGCCATAACGTCCGTCTTTGGGGCGGCGGGATGGCTGCACATAAGCGGCCCGCCAGGGTTCCGGCCCGATAGCCTGCAAAAAGGTGGCCGGGTGGGAGGTACCCGCGCCGACTTCCATATCGAAAGGCTGCAAGAGGGCGCAACCCTGCTGGCTCCAGTATTGTTGCAGGGTCAGAATGACCTGCTGAAAGGTTATCGTGTTCATTTTACGTTTTCGCTTCTGCGCCGGAGGCGCTTCATAAACCTGAGATTCTAGCGTTTTTATTGAAATATTTCACTTTTCGCGCGAGCGGGCATTATGGTTCGCTATGGTAGCGGGTTATACGCGCCACTTCGTTTTTTGATCCCAGGAACACCGGCACGCGCTGATGCAGGCGTTTCGGCTGAATATCCATCAGGCGGTTATGCCCATCTGTTGCCGCGCCGCCAGCCTGTTCAACAATAAACGCCATAGGGTTGGCTTCATACAGCAGACGGATCCTGCCAGCCTGCGAAGGGTTTCTGGTATCGGCAGGATACATGAAAATACCGCCGCGATTCAGTATGCGGTGCATGTCGGTGACCATGGACCCCACCCAGCGCATATTGAAATTCTTGCCCAGCAACCCGGTAGCTCCTTCCTGCATTTCACGGATATAGCGCTGGACGGGAGGATGCCAGAAGCGGTAATTGGATGAGTTGATCGCATATTCGCTGGTGTCTTCCGGAATCATCAGATTTGGCTGCGTCAGTACCCATGACCCCATTTCCCTGTCAAGGGTAAAACAGTTTACGCCATTGCCGGTTGTCAAAACCAGAAGTGTCTGGGGGCCATACAGGGCGTAACCCGCCGCTACCTGTTTGCTGCCGGGCTGCATAAAATCGCTTTCGGAGGGCGTCTGCCCGGTTTCCGGCGCGTGTAGAACGGAGAAAATCGTGCCGATGGAAACATTGACGTCAATATTGGTGGAGCCATCCAGCGGGTCAAAAAGCAGCAGGTATTTTCCTTTTGGGTAATCGTTTGAAATGGGGTGGATGGTTTCCATTTCCTCGGAAGCCATCGCTCCCAGGTAGCCGCCCCACTCGTTGGATTCCAGCAGAATCTGGTTGGAGAGTATATCCAGTTTTTTCTGCACCTCTCCCTGGATGTTTTCCGTTTGTGTGCTGCCCAGAATATCGCCCAGCGCGCCTTTTCCCACAGCAGAACCGATTGTTTTGCAGGCGCGTCCCACTACTTCAAGCAGCAGCCGGAGCGCTTCAGGAATGTTGTGGGAGGTACGATGTGCTTCAATCAGATGCTGGGTCAGGCTGACGCGTTTTTTTCTCATGATGGTTTTTCCTGTCTGGCGTTGGACTTATATCAGGCCGCCAGTATTTTGTTAATGATTTCGCCGGTATCTCTGGAAAGTTTGCGGGAAGCCAGCCACCTCAGGGAGGTTACAGCCTTTTTCCTGAGTTCAGGCAGATAGCGGTTGTACTGGTTAAGCGCACGGGCAAGGCGCGCCGCTATTTGCGGGTTGATCAGGTCAAGTGCCAGGACATGCTCCGCCCAGAAATCGTAGCCGCTTCCGTCTTTCGCATGAAATTGTGCCATATTGTTCATGCAAAAACCAAAAATCAGGCTCCGGGCGCGATTCGGGTTTTTCAGGGTGAATGCGGGATGTGCCGTGAGCTTCAGGATTGCCGCGACATCTGTTTGTGGCGCGCTTGCCTGCAAGGCAAACCATTTGTCGATTACCAGCGCTTCCGAACGGTATGTGCGATAAAAATGGGCAAGACAGCGTCCGGCATCCTTCCGGGTGGCGCTGTCGCCCGAAACCACCAGCGCGGAAAGCGCCGCCATCCGGTCAGTCATGTTGTCGGCATTTTCATATTGCGCGACAGCCAGTGGCGTCAAGGTTTTGTCTCCCAGTTCCATCAGAGAGGCAAGCGCCAGGTTTTTCAGACTGCGTTTTCCGGCATCTTCCGGCGCAGGACTGTAAGGCGCTTTCAGGCGGATGCTCCGATAGGCATCAAGCCATTCTTCACGCAGCGCCGAGGCAAGCGTTTGCTGCATGAAACTTCTGGCCCGGAAGATGGCTTGCGGATCAATTTCTTCCAGTTCTTCGGCAATCATGGCTTCTGGCGGCAATGTCAGCACCAGTGAGCGGAAAGCAGGATCCAGCGCTGTATTTGTCAGAACCGCGCGAAATGCGTCAATGACTGCCGGAGCAAGTATTAACGGCTGGTCATTTTGTACAGCATTTATCAGTCGTGACAAATGGCGCAAGGCCAGGCGTTGCCCGGCTTCCCAGCGGTTAAATGCGTCCGTGTCGGCGGAAAGCAGCAGAGTCAGTTCCTCATCAGGCTGATCGTATTCCAGTATGACTGGTGCGGAGAAATTGCGCAGCGCGGAAATAACCGGCTTTTCGGGAATACCGTTCAGGGTAAATGTTTGTGATTTCCGGGTGAGTTCCAGCAAGACGGTTCCCGGTGCGGCATCAGGCAATGGCTTGCAGATGGCGTGGTTGTTTGCCGCAATGGGCAGGCTGCGGCCTTTTGAGTCAAGCAGGCCGATTGCCATCGGGATAAGGAACGGTCGTTTCCTGCTTTGCCCGGGAGTCGGAGGGCAGGACTGGGAGAGGGTAAGCGCCAGGGATTGCGTTTTCCGGTCATATTTTGCGCGGAGTTTAACGCGCGGGGTGCCTGCCTGGCTGTACCAGTTCTCTAATTGCGTCAGATCCCGCTTGTTGGCGTCAGCCATGGCGGCCAGAAAATCATGGCAGGTTACCGCCTGCCCGTCATGGCGTCTGAAATACAGATCCATACCTTTTCTGACGCCTTTCCTGCCCAGCAGGGTCTGATACATACGGACGACTTCCGCTCCTTTTTCATAAATGGTGACGGTATAGAAATTATTGATTTCCTCATAAGAATCCGGGCGTACCGGATGCGCCATCGCGCCTGCATCTTCCGGGAACTGATGCTGCCGCAGGGTGCGGACATCCTCTATACGTTTGACGGCGCGCCCGCTTTCGCTGCCCATGCGGTCAGCCGAAAATTCCTGATCCCTGAATACCGTCAATCCCTCTTTCAGTGAAAGCTGGAACCAGTCCCGGCATGTCACGCGATTGCCGGTCCAGTTATGAAAATATTCATGGCCGACAACCGATTCAATGTTGGCATAATCCGTATCCGTCGCAATACCGGGATTGGCGAGGACAAAGCGGGTATTGAAAATATTAAGCCCCTTGTTTTCCATGGCGCCCATATTAAAATCACTGACGGCGACAATCATGAAACGGTCAAGATCCAGTTCCAGGCCATATCGCTTTTCATCCCAGCGGATACTGTGCTTCAGGGATTCCATGGCGTGGGCGGTTTTATCCAGATTGCCTTTTTCAACCCACACCTGAAGTAAAACGTTTCGCCCGGAAGTCAGCGTAAAGATTTCCTCATGACACACAAGTTTGCCTGCAACAATCGCGAATAAATAAGACGGTTTGTTGAACGGATCTTCCCATTTTGCATAATGCCGTCCTTTCGGGAGATCGCCTTCTTCAACCAGATTGCCGTTGGACAGCAACACAGGAAACTGTTTTTTGCTGGCTTTCAGTGTGACCGTAAATCTGGCCATGACATCCGGCCTGTCAGGGAAATACGTTATCTTTCTGAATCCTTCGGCTTCGCATTGTGTGAAGAAATTGCCATTGGATATATAAAGGCCCATCAGCGCGGTATTTTTATCAGGCTGGAGGAAGGTTTCTATTTCCAGCCGGGCAATATCCGGTGCGCCGGTGATACGCAACAGATTGTCTTTAAGACGGTATTCTCCGGATTCCAGTTGGCGGTCATTCAGCCATATGTTACCCAGTTCCAGTTCTTCGCCATTTAATACAATATCGCGGTCTCTGGCATCAGGATTGCGAACCAGATCTGTTTTGGCAATAACGCGGGTTCTTGCGGGATCCAGTTCAAAGACCAGATCAACCGTATTCACCAGAAAGGAAGGGGGGCGGTAGTTTTTGCGATAGACGGTTTGTGAGGTGCGGAGCGTCATGGCATGTATCCTGTGTAATCCAACAGATTCCGGTGTTTTCCGACAGTTGCCGGAAGCATGTGCATGAAATAAAAAAGGAATAACTGCCAGGGGAATGGCAATTATTCCTTCAGGAAGGCGTTAAAGCGTATTACTTGATCAGGTATTTTTCCTTGTTTTTCGTATCCAGCCATTTGGGTGCTTTCCCGCGACCGGACCATGTTTCACCTGTTGAAGGATTGCGGTACTTCGGCGCAAGCGGTACCCTTGCCCTGCCGCCTTTCTTTTTGCCAATTATGCCAAGATCAGAAATGGTAAGACCGTATTCCGCCATAATGGCGCGAACCTGTGAAATAGCATTACCAAGTTCTTTCTTTCTCAACACTTCCGCCTGTTGTTGCAGTTGCCTGATCTGGTCTTGTATCTGTTTATATGTCGACATGTTTAATCCTGTAGGTAAGTGATAAAAATGGGGGGTACTATAATATTAACAGCGACAATATTAATACAAAAATAACGGCGTGCAAATTGCTTTTCCTGTTTTTTTGCTATTTTTCTTGCTATTTCCTTGTTGTATGTTGTATTTATTTAAGGAAAGATGCAATTAGGTGTGATTGCACTGGACTGATGATGCGGATGTCATATAGTTTCCGCATTTTTCCGGACAGCTTTAACAAGGCCTTGTCTTTTGTAATCAGAAATTCCGCTTCTGCGTCATAAGCCAGTTCCAGAAACTTCTGGTCATCCTGATCCGTACACAGGGGAAGGCGCGCATAATCTTTTCTTTCAAAGTTACGGCAATCAATAATTTTATCGTATGCCGCAGCACACTTTTCACGGGCAACATCATCCAGCGAAAACGCAGGGGAAGAGAGAACACGCAACCATTCATCACGGCAATTCTCCCGCGTAACGGCAGTCAATTCACCATCTTCCAGCATATGCATCAATTCATTGCTGTGAACGTCAGCAAAAACAAACAAATCCAGACAGACGTTGGTGTCCAGAACAATGCGGCGGGTAGTCATATCATGTGGCGCCGGTTATGTATATCAACGGGGAATAGTCATTTCACAGGCTTGTCATTTTATCGGCATTTCAATAATTTTGTTTGTGAATCAAATAGAAAAACCGGCATTGTCCCGATATAATTTTCGGAGAGATCATCATCGTGCGATGATTTTTTACAGAAATGATGTTGACGGGAATACGCCATGTCTTGCTATGAAAAATTAAAAGCCCTGCAGATTACGCTGCCGGAAGTTGCCGAGCCGGTAGCGGCCTATGTAATGTATGTCCGGACAGGGAATACGGTTTATTTATCCGGGCATATTGCCAAAAAAGACGGCAAGCCCCATGTTGGCCAGTTTGGGAGGAACCTGTCGGTTGAGGAAGGGCAGCTTGCCGCACGTCGTATCGCCATTGACATGATTGCCACTTTGCAGGCGGCATGCGATGGTGATCTCAATCGTGTGAGAAGGATCGTCAAGGTATTGAGCCTTGTTAACTCCACGGCGGATTTTACGGAGCATCACCTGGTGACTAATGGGGCTTCGGAATTGCTGGCGGAAGTATTCGGACAAAAA
>JAISIS010000089.1 GCA_031261905.1 Burkholderiaceae bacterium | reverse complement strand
ATCTTGATGTTGCGTGTCCCCAGTTCAACTTCGTCATCCAGCCCCTGGAACTGGCGGCTGTCCCAGGGCTTGATGGCTTTCCTGTTGCCGGTTGAAACGCCTTCCAGGCGGATGCCTTCCCTGTTGATGCCGCCCAGGCCAATGGGGCTGTTCCCGCCGCCCATCATCTTTTGCCTGTCGTCCTCGATATGCTCCGTTTCCGCAGCAGGAGATTGCTCCATTTTTGGCAGATCTTCTATGAGCGGTATATCCAGGGCAGCCAGGGTTTCGGTGCTGATCACATTGCTGGCGGCATTTTGCAGCCATCCCTCCGGAAGCTCGTTTTTGCCGCCCTCCATGCGGATCCTGTCGAAGTATTCGCCAAAAGCCACATCAAAGCGGTCGTAGTGCGCCTCATTCTTAACCAGGCACATGCGCGCAAGGGCGTAGAAATCATCCATCCTGCAATTGGCAAGGCCAGCCTGCAAGGCTTCCAGAAGCGCCAGGTATTCTGTAATCGTGGCCGGGACACGGCGTTCCTTAAGATGCAGAAAGAAATCAATCAGCATGGCGATGAAAGAGGGTGGTTATGCGCGCTGCCGGTTGGTGTGCACGATGCGGTTCAGCATTTCCACATCCTGTTCGTTTTTCAGGAGCGCGCCGAAAAGGGGAGGCACATCCGCGCGCTTGCCGCTTGCCGCGAGGCTGTCCGGTGCGACGCCTTCCGCCCGAAGCAGTTTCAGCCAGTCAATGAGTTCCGATGTGGAGGGCTTTTTCTTGAAGCCGTTGATCTGGCGCAGGTCGTAAAAGACTTCCAGGGCTTCGCGCATCATGTTTTCCGGCAGATTGGGGAAATGGACGCCCACAATCTTTGACATTGTTTCCCTGTCCGGGAAGGCGATATAGTGGAAAAAGCAGCGGCGCAGGAAAGCGTCCGGCAATTCCTTTTCATTGTTGGAAGTGATGATGAAGAGCGGGCGGTGCCTTGCCTGGATCAACTGACGTGTTTCGTAGCAGTAAAATTCCATCCGGTCCAGTTCGCGCAGCAGATCGTTCGGGAACTCGATATCGGCCTTGTCTATCTCGTCAATCAGCACCACGCAGGGCTTGTCCGATTCAAAAGCGTCCCAGAGCGCGCCCTTGATAATATAGTTGGCAATATCGGCAACCCTGGCTTCACCCAGCTGCGAATCGCGCAGGCGGGAAACCGCGTCATATTCATACAGCCCGTGCTGGGCCTTGGTGGTGGATTTGATGTGCCATTGCAGCAGCGGCATCTCCAGGGCGGCGGCGACTTCTTCAGCCAGCATCGTCTTGCCGGTTCCCGGCTCTCCCTTGATCAGCAGGGGGCGTTCCAGGGTGATGGCGGCATTGACAGCCAATTGGAGGTCTGGCGTGGCTACGTAATGGGAGCTTCCTTTGAAACGCATGAGGTTTTCCTGAATCAATCATTTAGATGTTCAGATTATAACTTGTTTGGAAAGGAGGCGTTGCGGCGTGCTCAGACTTGCGTCATATCAGCAAACTCAACACGGTTGCGGCCATTGGCCTTGGCCTGGTACAGGGCATGGTCGGCCTGTTCAATCAGATCTTCCAGCGTTTGTGACGAATCGCTCTGCATGGCAACGCCAATACTGGTTGTTACATTGATCAGATCATCCCCGAACTCGAAAGCTGTTTCACGAATACGGTTGCAGATGCGCTCGGCCAGCCTGATAACCCGTTCGCGGTTGCTTGTGTCATTAATCATGATAATGAACTCTTCTCCGCCGTAACGCGCCAGAAGATCGGATTCGCGCAGGACGCTCTGGATTACGCGCGCCACATCTTTCAGGATATGGTCACCTGTCATATGACCGTATGTATCGTTGATGCTCTTGAAATGATCAAGATCAAGCATCATGATGGTGGTCGCGGGATTGTAGTTCTGTACGATGGCTTTGGGAGCATTCTCCATGAAGTAACGGCGATTGAATATGCCTGTCAGGGTATCGGTGAAGGCCAGTTGTTCCATCTTGTTCAGTTTGGCGACCGTATGCTTGATTTTCCTCAGATCAATGGTGTACCCGGCAATGACATAATCAGAATCGTAAGGAATACGCACAAGCGCGATTTCGGTCGGAACAGGTTCGCCCGCAAGTGTTTGGTGCATCCACTCAAAACGCTCTTCGATACCGGTATCAAAAATGCGGGCAAGTGTTTCGGTGATTATTTCCTGTGACAGGCGGCCATCCGGCTGGTATTCCGGTGAGAGTTCCAGGAAACGTTCGATGTATTCCTGTTTGCCGGAAAGACCAAACAGGTTGACGGCTTCCTGGTTGCAGTCAATGTTCCGAAGCTGGCGGTTCCAGAGATTGCAGCAAATCGGCAGGGAGTCAAACATGATTTGCCGGTACCTTTCTTCCTCCTGTACCTGAGCCTCTTTTTCCTTGGATGCCATCAGGTTATGGACATAGCTGGCGATAATATCGTAATCTTTCAGTGAGTTCAGCAATACCCGCAGATCGCGGAGGTAGGCGGCAACCAGATAATCATCGCCATACTCAATACGCGTCATGATAATCTCGGCGGGAATCAGCTCTCCATCAAGTTTCTTGTGCATCCACTCAAAGCGCGCACTGCCGGTTTCAAAAGCCTTTGAAACCATTTTCAGGGCTTCTTCATGCGACAGGCTGCCATTCGGCTGATGAGAATGCGAAAGCTCAAAGAAATTGTCAATGAACGCCTGTTTGCTTGGCATATCAAACAGCTGGAGTGTTGTCTGGTTGCAGTCAATCAACTGATGACGGCTCCATATATGGCAACTGACGGGCAACGAATCAATCATGCACAAAAGAAACTCCGGGCTGCTTGCTTTCAGGACAGAGTCTTGTGCATCAGGCCGATGGTTTCTTATACTTGAGGCATCCGCAGCCAAAGAGGCCGCCAGTTGCATATGGTTGCTGGAAGACATGGGAAAAACAAATATTAATCTATACTTAAGGATAATAAAGTATGCTTCTGCATTTCTCGCTATTATGCCATCGTTTCTGAAAACATGGGAGATGTGCGCCATAATTTTATTGCGCACGGGAAATTTTCCCGGGTGCGGCAGCACAAAGATACAGGTGATATGCAACATTGGATGCCTATCCTAATTTATTGATTAGCATCATAAAACAATGATGCAATATGAAA